>JAIRQB010000030.1 GCA_031256695.1 Elusimicrobiota bacterium
AATGTCTGCGCATAATTGTCAACAAATAATTCTTCAGATAAATCAAGCGCTAAAACTTCTCTAAAACTTTTAAACTGCTTGTAAATCTCTCCGTCTTGAGATTTTTGAGATTTTAAAATATCGCCTATTGTCTTGCGCAAAAAACGCGCTTTTTGCGCCATCATTTTTGCAAGAGTTGCCGTTTGATATATATTTTGCCCTTCAAAACCTGCAAAGTTATTTAGCATTTCTATAAAATTCTCAAAATTATCACTTTCCGCTTTAATGCAGTCTTTTTCTACTCTTGCTATGCAGACTTTTCTTTTGCTTTCCCCGTCAATATAGAGTTCAAAAGTCAAATAATCCGTCACGATTAAATTAGGCAAAGCCTCTTTATATCTTTTGATTTGCTCCTCATTTTCTTTGGCATAAATGCCTACTGTTATATCTTTGCACTCTATATATCCAATGAGAAGTTCAGATTGATTGATAATGAAGTCGGGAGCGCCGCATTCTATCCTGCGCGGCTCATTTGTAATTTGAAAATTTGGCGGGAGCAAATCTTTTAAGAGATTTGATAAAGCAGGGCGATAGGTATGTTCTGTGGCTTTTTGAGAGCGATATTTTTCATCTATAACAGAAATATAGGAATTGATTTTTGAAATTTGCTGTTTTTGGCTCAAAGATTTTCCTTTTTATTCAAATAATGAAGGAAAGTTAAAAGTGAAAAGTGAAAAGTTAAAAGTTAAAAATTGAGGAAAACAATATTTTCGCCGTTTCTGCTATTACGCCGCCGTCTCGGTGTCATTCCCGAGTTGCTCTCTTTTATTGAGGCAATTCAAGAAAGCGGGAATTGTTACGGCGCTGTATAATTGCTTTCCTCTTTTGTTATAAAAATATCGTGAGGGTGGCTTTCGGCAAGTCCTGCCGCAGTTATTTTTACAAAACGTCCTTTATCTATAAACTCTTGTATTGTTTTTACTCCGCAATATCCCATAGCCGCTCTCAAACCGCCCATAAGTTGATAAATCACATCGCCTACCGCGCCTCTAAACGGCACTCTGCCTTCAACGCCTTCTGCTACAAGTTTTTTGCTGCCTTCTTGAAAATATCTATCCCCGCTGCCTGAAGCCATAGCGGCAGTAGAACCCATACCGCGGTATTGTTTAAAAGCGCGTCCGTTAAAAATTATGTCTTCTCCGGGGCTTTCCGAAGTTCCTGCAAAAAGAGAGCCTAACATACAAACGGGAGCGCCCGCCGCTATTGCTTTTGAAATATCGCCTGAATACTTTATGCCGCCGTCGGCAATTATAGGAATGCCGTTTTTCTTCGCTTCTTTTGCGCAATTATAGACGGCGCTGATTTGCGGAACGCCCACCCCCGTAACTATCCTTGTCGTGCAGATAGCGCCTGGTCCTATCCCTACTTTGACTGCATCCGCGCCCGCTTCTATTAAATCACGAACGCCCTCTGCTGTCGCTACATTGCCCGCTATCAGTTGGCAAGACGGAAATTCTTTTTTTAATGTTTTGACAGCCTCAATGACGCCTTTGCTGTGTCCGTGCGCCGTATCAATAGCCAAAATATCAACTTCAGCCTCAAGTAAAGACTTAGCCCGCAAAAGCATATCTTTTGTAACGCCTATAGCCGCTCCTACAAGCAGCCGTCCTTTTTCATCTTTTGCGGATTGCGGATAACGGATGGATTTTTCTATATCTTTTATGGTAATCAGTCCTTTTAAAACATTATCGCCGTCAACTAAAGGCAGTTTTTCAATTTTGTTTTTACGCAAAAATTCTTTAGCCTCTTTTAGAGATGTGCCTACTCTTGCCGTAATTAAATTTTCCTTTGTCATAATGTCTTCTATTTTTTTCGCATCGTCTGTTTCAAAACGCATATCTCTATTTGTAATTATTCCTATCAATTTTCCGTCTTTATCCGTTATAGGCACTCCTGAAATTTTATATTTTGCCGCCATCTCCCGGGCTTTAGCCAAAGTATTGTCTTTTGTCAAAGTAAGAGGATTAAAAATTACGCCGTTGTCGCTTCTTTTTACTCTGTCAACCTCGCCGACTTGCATTTCAATAGTCATATTTTTATGGATTATGCCTATGCCGCCTTCTCTTGCAACCGCTATAGCCATTGCAGATTCAGTGACAGTATCCATCCCTGCGCTCATCAAAGGGATATTTAGAGAGATTTTTTTTGTCAGTTGAGTTTTTAGGCATACATCTTTTGGCAATACTTCGGAACTTTGCGGAATCAGCAAAACATCGTCAAAAGTCAACGCTTCTTCTAAAAATTTTTCCATTTTATTTTCCTTTAATGTCTGATAAAAAATAAGCATTTTTATCTAAACATAGTATTGCTGAGGGCGGGATTTGAACCCGCACCGCCCTTACGGGGACAGGCTTCTGAGACCTGCGCGTCTGCCGTTCCGCCACCCCAGCGTTTAATTTTCCGATATATCCATCTCAATTACTCTCATCTTTTTCCATTTATTTGACTTGTAGCGCGCAAAAAATATGCCTGCAAGAGCGGCTACATATAAAAGCATAAACCACCAAGCCGCATATAGACCGAGTTGAAAAACAATCACTATTAAATAAGTTGGGATTATCACCATAACGATGGATAGAATTACCAAAACTCTCATAACAAAAGCCGTATCACCCGCGCCTTTTATTGCCGCCGCAAAAATTACATTTGTTCCGTCAAAAACCATATAAGCCGCTAAAATTCTCAAAACGTGAATTGCCATCTGCTCTGTCTGTCCTATCTGTTGCATATGCCCGCCTGACACAAAAGGATAAATCAACTGTTTCGGAAAAAGCAAAAGCGCCGCCGTTACAATTATTAAATAGACATAAATAATTTCAGAAGAAGAGCGGACGCTTGATTGAGATATAGACGGTCTATTCTGCCCCAAATACTTTCCAACTAAAATAGATGTAGTCATTCCGCAGCCTACAACGGGCATCATAGCCAGATGATTTATATTTAGCGCTATATTGCTGGCGGCGAGTTCATTTACGCCGAGCGTCCCTATCAGCAAAATAAAGATGCTAAAACCCGCCATATCAAAAAAGAATTGGCAGCCGTTTGGAAATCCGTATTTAAATAATCTCTTTATAAAATCAAAATTCGGCGTCAGTTTTCTGGTATTGAAAATCTCATTATTCTTTTTTGACGTAACCAAAATAACAGAGACGATAAGCATCAAGCAAGACGAAATCATACTCGCAATAGCCGAACCAACTATGCCCATCCTCGGAAATCCTAAATTGCCGAAAATCAGCAAGATGTCCAAAATAACATTCATTATCACGCCGAATAGACTTACAAATAAAACTACTTTTGTTTTTCCGCGCCCTGCATAAAAGCCGGCAAGCGCGGCGCCTGCCAGAGTAAAAAAAGCGCCGTAGCATAAAACTTTAAAAAAGACTCCTTCCTCTCTTGCCACTTCAGTAGGATGCCCTATGCCCATAAAAAAAGACTCGGCAAAAAAAGACAGACAAAAAATTATAAAAGCCGCTCCCAAAGCCAGATAAACGCTTTGCCAAACGGCTGGTCCTATTGAGCGGTATTCTTTTTTTCCATAATACTGGGCTACAAAGACGTCCACATATGCGAGCGTCCCTAAAAAAAGACTCAAAATCGCAAAATTGGCTATGCTTGCCGGCACAGAAGCGGCAAATGCTTCTTTGGAATACCAAGACAAGAAAGTCCTATTTATAAAAAGTTGAACTGAATTTATGCCCGTAGAAAGTATCAGCGGTATGGCTATCAAAAAAAATTCTTTATATCCGCCCTCCGCCGCATATTGTTTTTTTATATTTTCAATTATATTTATACTCATTGTTATTTCCTAAATTTTGTTTTTAATAAAAAAATAACGGCTTGCGCTTCCGCCGTTATTTCAAGTCCTGCGCCGTCAATATATCAAATAAAGACGCTTCAAAAAAGCGGATAGTTTTGCTTTTGTCCTCTGTTTTTTATTCTTTTTGCGCATTTTCTTCTCGGAGATAAAAGAGATTTGGGCGCTTTTTGCTATAATCGGCGGGAATTTTTAAGAATTTTATGCTGAACTCGGAGATAAAATGTTTAACAAACCTCAAAATATTCATTTTGTCGGAATAGGCGGCTCGGGGATGTCCGGGATTGCCGAAGTTTTAATCAATTTAGGGCATAGAGTTTCAGGCTCGGATTTAAAAAAGAGCGAGACAACGGATAGGCTGAAAAGTTTAGGCGCAAAAATTTTTATAGGACACAATAAAAAAAATATAAAAAATGCTTCTGTCATTGTGACTTCAACAGCCGTCCATAAAGACAATCCTGAAGTAAAGGAAGCGTTAAAAAGGAAAATCCCGGCTATACGAAGGATTGAAATGCTCGCTGAACTCGCGCGGCTGAAATATACAATCGCCGTAGCAGGCTCGCATGGAAAAACCACAGCAACATCTCTTGTGTCTTTGGTTTTATCGGAAGGCGGTCTTGACCCGACAATAATAATAGGCGGACGGCTCAAGAATTTAGATACGGGCGCAAAACTGGGGCAAGGGCAATATCTGGTCGCAGAAGCCGATGAATCGGACGGCTCTTTTTTGAAACTCTCTCCCGTAATAACCATTGTCACAAATATAGACAATGACCATTTAGACTATTACAAAACTATGGACAATTTAAAAAACGCTTTTGTAGAGCATATAAACAGCGTCCCTTTTTATGGAGCGGCAATTATTTGCGCAGACGATAAAGTTGTCTCGGAAATAATTCCAAAAATCGCAAGGAAGTATATAACTTACGGCTTAAATCAAAATGCAGATTTGCAGGCGCGCAATATAAAAATATCAAATAACCGCAATCTCTTTGACGCATTTTATCTCGGAAAAAAACTTGGGAGAATTGTTTTAAAAGTCCCGGGCAGGCACAATGTTTTAAATTCGCTCGCGGCAGTCGCAGTCGGCATTATGCTGGGAATTCCTTTTAAGAAAACAGCGCAAGCGCTTTATTCTTTTGACGGAGTAGGCAGAAGGCTTGAAGTCAAAGGCAGTAAAAATGGAATTTTGATAATTGACGATTACGGGCATCATCCGTCGGAGATAAAGGCTGTCTTAAAAGCCGTGAAAGATTTTTGGGGAAAGCGCCGCCTAATTGTTTTATTTCAGCCTCATAGGTATACGAGGACTCAACTTCTTTTTAAAGATTTTGGAAAGAGTTTTGAAAACGCAGATATTGTGAGAATTTTAGACATTTATCCCGCGGGCGAAAAACCGATAAAAAATATTTCAAGCAGTCTGATTTTAAAAGAAACTCTTAAAAACAAAACAGATGCTTCAAAATACGAAGGGGCTAAAGATTTTCTTAAAATTTTGCGCGCAGGAGATATAGTTTTGACTTTGGGCGCGGGCGATATTTGGAAAGAAGGGGAAAAACTATTAACTCTGATTTAAATTTTCATTTAACTTCTAATAAGATTTCAAAACTTGAAAGTTTAGGCTGCAAGGCGTTAAAGGACGAGATGCTTTCAAAACACGTTTCTTTTAAAATAGGCGGGCCCGCCGATTATCTCGTTGAAATTCCCGCGAAAGAAGCGCTGAAAGAATTTTTTAGGCAAATTCAGACCGATAAAGTTTTTGTTTTAGGCGGAGGGACAAATATATTATTTGACAGCGGCGGGTTTAGGGGAGCGGTAATCAAATTGACAGGCTGCTTTGAGGAATTTAGTTTTGACGGAGAAACATTGACTTGCGGCTCTGCGGCTCTCTTGCCGCTTCTCGTTTCAGAAAGCGCAAAGAGAAATTTATCAGGGCTTGAATTTTGCGCGGGGATACCAGGAACCGTAGGCGGAGCGCTGTTTGGAAATGCAGGAACGCCCCAAGGAAATATATCGGATGCGCTGCAAAGTTGCGAAGTTTTTAATGCCGTCAGCGGCGAATTTGAGATTTTAAATCAGGCTGAAATTGAATTTGAGTATAGACGCAGTTCAATAAAAGGCATAATTTGCGGCGCTGTTTTTTCATTGAAAAGCGGACGTGAAAATGATATTTTGAATTTGATTTCTGCGGCTCTTGATAGACGGAAACACTCTCAGCCTTCGGGAGTTTTAAGCGCGGGGTGCATCTTTAAAAATCCTCCTCATTTGAGCGCGGGAAAATTGATTGACGAATGCGGCTTGAAAGGCAGGAAAATAGGCGGGGCGCAAATCTCTCAAAAGCATGCGAATTTCATAATAAATTGCGGCAATGCTCAAAGCGCCGATGTTTTAGAGTTGATAGAGATTGCAAGGGCAGAGGCTGAAAAACAATTCGGCGTCAAATTGGAAACTGAAATTAGGATTATAAAATGAAAGAAGACATTTTGAAAAAATTTCAAAACAAAAAAATAGCCGTCCTTATGGGCGGTCTTTCAAGCGAGAGAGAAGTCTCTCTTGTATCGGGAAGTTCAGTTTTAAAAGTTTTAAAAGATATGAAATTGAATGCTGTAGGCGTAGATACCGATAGGAATATCGCTCAAAAATTGGAAAGGATAAAGCCCGCGGTCGCTTTTATACTCCTGCACGGAGAATTAGGAGAGGACGGCTCTGCGCAAGGATTGCTTGAGATTATGGGAATTCCATATACGGGTTGCGGCATTTTTGCAAGCGCCGCTTCTATGGACAAAGATATTTCCAAAATTTTATTTAGAGCCTCAGGCATCAATACTCCCGATTGGATTGTCTTGAAGAAATTTGAGCCTTTTGACGAAATAAAAAAATATCCCGTCATAGTGAAGCCTTCTTCAGGCGGTTCAACTATAGGCATTGCCGCAGCCGCAAATAAAAGCGAATTTGAATCTGCCGCAAAAAACGCTTTCAAATACGGAGAGAAAATTATTGTTGAGGATTTTATTGAAGGCAAAGAGATTACCGTTGCAGTTTTAGACGGCAAAGCGCTTCCTGTAATAGAAATAATTCCAAAAAGCGGTTTTTACGATTATAAAGCGAAATATCAAAAAAACGGCTCTCAGCATATAATTCCCGCAAGAATAGGCGAAAAAACTTATAAGACGGCTCAAAAATACGCTGAAAAAATATATAAGATTTTTGATTGTCGCGCCGTCTGCCGCGCAGATATGATTGTTGATAAAAACGGCAAGATATGGGTTTTAGAGAACAACACTATACCCGGTATGACGCCGTCTTCCCTCGTTCCCGATGCGGCAAAATATGCGGGAATAAGTTTTGAAGATTTAGTTTTAAAAATTTTAGACGGCGTTAAATTATAATGGCAAACAAGAGAAAAAAAAGAAACAATAAATTTGTAAAAATGAGACCGCCCTCAAAAGACAGGCGCGATAATAAATATGTCTTTAAATTGAAATGTGTTTTCTTTTTGGCGGCGCTTGCCGCTTGCGCTCTGTTTGGACGCAATCTCTATTTAAAGCCTTTGTCCGTCAAAGAAACAGCCGTTAAAAGCGAAATTCCCGTTTTGAAACCAGATGTCGCATCCCTTTTGTCTTTTAAAGCGGACGCTGCCGCCGAAAGAAAAGATTCGGCAAAAATTAAAACAGATATTGCAAAAAACAAATCGGAAACAAAAAATGCAGTCGTAGATAAAGCGGATGTTAAAATTGAGGAAAAACTCCCGCTGTGCTTTATTAAGCAAGACGGCAAAACGTTTGGAATGGATGCGGGCGGGAATATTTTTCCAATCAAGCAGGCGGCAAATTCAAAAAATATTCCAAGCCTTCTTTGCGAAGCGGATTTTGACTTAAAAACGGCTGCCCGATTTGTTGAAGGATTGCAAAAAGCGGACTTCTCTTTTTTTGAAGACATATCCCAGATAAAAATAACTCCGCTCCAAGTCGCATCTTTAACTTTGAAAAACGGCTCTAAAATCTTTTGGGGCTCTTTGGATTTTGAAATTTTGAAACAAAAGCAGATTGTTTTAAAAAAAGTTTTATTGGATGCGAAAGCAAAGTATGAGAAAATAGATTATATAGATATGGCTTTTTACGATGCAGGAAAAGTTTTAGTAAAGCCTTTAAAAAACTCAAATTAAAATGCGAGGTGGCAAAATGGCAAAAGAATCTCTTATCGCCGGTTTAGATATAGGAAGCGCCCAAGTATGTTGCGTCGCCGGAATTTGGGACGATTCGCAGAAAAAGGTGCATATAATAGAAGGGAAAATAGTTCCTTGCGATGGAATAAAAGCGGGTTCTGTCATTGATATTCAAGAAGCGTCAAAATCTATAGAAAAGGCTTTCAATGAAACGGAAAAAGTCGTCAATGGACAGATAGACACCGCTGTTTTGTCTCTCAGAGGCGATTTTATAGAGTCGGATTCCGCGTCAGGAACGGCTCAAATATCCCGCGGCGATATAAATGAGAGCGATATAGGAAGCGCTATGAATGCCGCCGAGAAATCTATGAATTTGCCGCAAGGGCGCGAAGTTTTGCAGATGATTCCTAAAAAATACATTTTGGACGGAAAGTTGAATGTTGTAAATCCTGTTGGAATGGAAGCCGTTTTTATTCAACTGGAGGCTTGCGCTTTTACAGCGGCGTCTGTAAATCTAAAAAATATTTTAAGAGCCGCAAATTCCATAAAGATAAATTGTTCCGCTGTTTACAGTTATACGGCTGCGAGCGAGATTTTATGGCGGAAAGAAGAAAAAGAATCCGGCTGTTTGGTTGTAGATTTTGGGGGCTATACCACAGGGCTTGTCTACTATTTCGGCGGTATTTTGCAATACAGCGATGAAATTCCCATAGGTTCTGAGCATATAACTATGGATTTAATGCGCAAACTAAAAACATCCCGCGGCGAAGCCGAGAGGATTAAAATAGAACACGGCGCGGCTTTTTGCCATCCTGATAAATTTCAAAACAGGGATTTTGATTATATTGCCGCAGACGCTGTGACCAAAGCCGAATCTTCAAGGCAGGAAATTGTAGAAAACGCGATAATGATAAGAATGGACCAAATTCTGTGTTATATAGCGCAAGCGGTAGAAAAAAGAATGGGCGCTCAATCTGTTCCAAGCAATATTATTTTGACGGGCGGAGGCTGCAGGCTTGAACTGTTGACTGACGCTTTTGAAAAATTTTTTGACGGCATACCATATGTCAGAATAGGCGTTCCGATAGACAGTAAAGTGTCGGGCAAAAAAGAAATAATTACGAATCCTTCCTATTCTTCGGCTATCGGCGCGATTCATTCGCTTTATTCAAATTATTACGCATCGCCTGACAATGTTTCATTGCGGAACAGTTTGTCTAAAATTGGAGTTTGGCTTAAAGAGAGGCTTTAAATGGATACAAGCATAATGTTTCCTTCCATAGAAAACGCTGTTGCAGTTGATAAAATCGGTCACCCAGCCGTTATAAAGGTGATAGGAGTAGGCGGCGGCGGCTCAAATGCAGTTGATAGAATGATACAAACGGGAGTTTACGGCGTAGAATTTACGGCTGTAAATACGGATTTGCCGCCTTTGAGGGCATCTCTTGCCGATACAAAAATTCAAATAGGCGAGACCGTGTCTGAGGGAAATGGAGTAGGCGGCGACCCGGAACTCGGGCGGAAATCCGCCGAGGAAAATATAGAAGGTTTAAAAGATGCCGTCAAAGGCGCTGATATGCTTTTTGTAACGACCGGTATGGGAGGAGGAACAGGGACAGGCGCCGCGCCGGTAATTGCTCAAATAGCGAGGGAGATGAATATATTGACAGTCGGCGTAGTCACAAAGCCTTTTGAATTTGAAGGACCTGTGAGAATGCGACGGGCGGAGGAAGGCATCGCCAATTTAGGTAAATATGCCGACACTTTAATAGTAATTCCTAATGAGAGAGTTTTTAATGTGCTTGATTTGTCTCCGTCAAAAGAACTTTTTTCTGTTATAGACGATGTTTTAAGACAGAGCATACAGTCTATAACCGACATCATTACAAAAAAGGGAGTAATAAACAGAGATTTAGCCGATGTCAGAAGCATTCTATCTAATGCGGGAGCCGCTTTGATTGGAATGGGCGAGGGCGCGGATATAAAAGAAGCCTTCAATAAAGCGCTGACAAATCCCCTTTTAGACAATTTAAATATTTCAAAAATCACAAAAATGATAGTCAATTTGACGGCAGGAAAAGATTATGATTTTGCAGACGCTTTAAAGAGAATGACTGATATAATAAAAAATGCAAAGATGAGAAAACCCGATGTAATACCGGGCTATGTGATAGACGACAATATGGGAGAAAGAATAAAGGCGACGATAGTAGCCGCAGGTTTTAATTCGCCTTATAGGGATAACTTTTCAAAAATATCCGCTCAGCCGTCAAAGACGCATATTCAATTTCAAAATCAAGACTCCAATATCCCTGCAGGAAGCGGAGAATTGTCTTTCGGAGACCAACTGGAAACTCCCGCCGCAGAATATTTTCTTAAAACCGCATATGACCATTGGCAGCCCCGCAAATTAAACAAATAAATCGGAAATAAAGAGAGTAAAATGCCGCTCATTAGAGATGAACATTTTCCGCATTTTCATTTCACAACTTCAAAATGCGAAGGCGATATGAAAGATGAAGCCTTAAGGCTTGAAGTCTTGCAAAATGAAAGAATAAATCCTGCCGATTTAATCCTCGCTAAACAAATACATTCAAACAATATTGCCATTGTCTCAAAAGAAGACGGCGGAAAAATTATTGATAATTGCGATGGATTGATTTCCGTCGCTTCTGATTTGTTCTTGGGGATTTTTACGGCAGACTGTATGCCTATTGTGATGAAGTCAGTTTTGAAGTCTGAAATGCGCTCTCTTAAAGCGGCTATTCATTGCGGCTGGCGGGGTCTTGCGGACGGCATAATAGAAAATGCCGCTTCTATTTTAAAAAAAGAGTTTAAAACCTGTTTGCAAGATATAGATGTCTATATCGCTCCGCATATACAAGTTTGCTGTTATGAGACATCGCTTGAATTTGAAGAAATTTTTAAGACGAAACTTGACGGCGGCAAATTTGATATGTCTAAAATTGCAAGAGAAAAAATGCTGCAATTAGGTTTTAAAAATATAACTGTCAGTCCTCTTTGCTCAAAACACAGACAAGATTTATGCTTTTCATATAGAAGAGATAAAAGCGCGGCGAGAATGTTGAGCATAATTTAACTCTCCAATATCCTAATTTTACCTTCATTTAAATAAGAAAAATTGTATTTGTTATAATCCCGCCGAAGTTAAATTTTGTGTTTATTTCCGAATGCAAAAGCGCATCTTGAATATAAAAACCGCAGTTTTTATCAAATAATAAAAGGAGCAAAGTTATGAGAAAACCGATAATGGCAGGAAATTGGAAGATGAATAAAACTATTTCCGAGTCGCTAAGTTTTATTGAAAGTTTAAAGAGTTCTGCAGCGGGAATTTCAGACATTGAGATTTTAATCTGTCCGCCTTTTACAAGTCTTTTTGCTTTAAGAGAGCAGATGCAGGGGACGCAAATCGCGCTTGGCGCTCAAAATCTTTTTTGGGAAGCGAAGGGCGCTTTTACAGGAGAGATTTCCCCGATAATGCTTAAGGACAGCGGTTGCAAATATGTTTTGATAGGGCATAGCGAGCGCAGGCAATATTTTGGAGAGACTGACGAATGCGTCAATAAAAAAACAAAAGCCGCTTTTGAGGCTGGTCTTATTCCTATAGTATGCGTTGGAGAAACTTTGAAAGAAAGAGAAGACAATTTAACTTTTAAAATAATTGAAAGGCAGATAAGAGGAGGTTTATCTCAACTTCAGCCTCAATATGCGAAAGAAATTGTAATAGCATATGAACCTGTTTGGGCTATAGGCACGGGAAAGACTGCAAGTCCCAAACAAGCGCAAGAAGTCCATCAATTTATTAGAAAAACTTATGAAAGTTTATACGCCGGATGCGCCGAAGGCATCAGGTTGCTTTACGGAGGCTCTGTAAAACCGGACAATATATCAGAACTTATGCGCCAACAAGATATTGACGGCGGTCTAGTAGGCGGCGCAAGTCTTGAGCCGGATTCTTTCCTTAAACTTATAAACTATCAAAAATAACGGGGGAATTATGGAAGACAAAAAAGAAATCAAAATCGCTTTTGCCACTGACCACGCCGCTTCTCAAGTGAGGGAAGCCGTAAAAAATTATCTAATAAGCATCGGCTATGAAGTTGAAGATTTTGGATATAGCGGAGAGGATTCTTGCGATTATCCCGACTATGCCTATAAAGCCGCTTTATCAGTTCAGCAAGGAAAAGCCGACAAAGGAGTTTTGATTTGCGGAACGGGCATTGGAATGGCTATAGCGGCAAATAAAGTAAAGGGGATAATTGCCGCAACTGTTTGGAATGACGACACGGCGCGTCTTGCCGCGCAGCACAATAAAGCAAATATCCTCTGCATCGGCTCGCGGACGGCGACTTTGCGGGAATTGTGCAGTATGTCAAAAACATTTTTGCAGACTGCTTTTGAGGAAAGACACAGCGTTAGAATTCAAAAGATAAAAGATATAGAGAATAAGCAAAATTAAAAAATAAAAGGACGGCTGTGGAAAATTTGAAATTTTTCCGCCGCCGTTTTTTTATTTGAAAATAAGAGAATAAAAAATGGAAAAATCCGCTATCAAATCATTTGTGAAAAAATTGGAAAGAAAGCCTGAAAGCCATAAATATAATTACGGGCATATTTTAGTTGTTGCGGGCTCAAAATTTATGCCGGGCGCGGGTATTTTATCCTGCAATGCCGTTTTGCGTTCGGGCGCCGGTCTTGCAACATATGCTTTGAGCGAAGATTTTTTGCTCCCCGCTATTTGCGCTTCCAAGCCTGAAACTATTTTTTTTGCCTATAAAAAATCCGCAGACCTTTTAAACTATATTGAAAAAAGAAAAGTCTCCTCTGTAATTATAGGCCCCGGTCTTGTTGAGGGCGAAAAAACGCGG
>JAIRQB010000209.1 GCA_031256695.1 Elusimicrobiota bacterium
GTTTGAAGCTATTTCAGCGTCTTGTGAAAATCTCTGAACTATAAAACCCGAATTGTGCTGGTCAAAATAAGAAGAGTCCATTTTTAGCAATTTATCGTAAAGGGCGCGTTTTACGCCAAGCGTTATTTTGCTGCCTACCCAAGCGTTCAAATAACTTGAAGCATATGTAAAAGAGCCTTGTAAAAATGTCAGCCCCATAATGTAAAAAGGAAGCCTTGAAGAAAACATTACTTCCTTTTCAACTAAAACATTGTCCATAAAAGGTTTTAAAAGCATAGCCACAGCCGCATCCAAAGAACCTACGGGAATGGTAAGCAGTATTCCAAGCACGGCTTTTCCAAAATACGGTTTTATAAAGGGCCACATCCTTTTATAATTGACGGCAAAAGCGCTGGATAAAATGTATTTATCAATTATTTTTTTCATTTTTCCTCTCTTTTTATTTTTTATTTTTTCAGAACTCTTGCCGTCAATTATACAATTAAATTTCTTTTCGCCGAGAATTACAGCGCTTGAGAGGCATATTTCATAAAAAAAAGTATTTTTTATGTCTTGAAATAAAAAACTCCGCCTAAAATTTTTAGGCGGAGTTTTATTTGCAAGATAGAGTAAGGTTTAGTCTTTTACTTGAGTATAGGCTTTAGAGCCTGACCACGGCACATCGGCGTGTCCGCATACGGGGCATTTTGTAGGACCTTCTTTAGCCTTTACAATATTGCCGCAATTTCTGCATCTCCAAACAGATGATTCTGCCGCTGTAGTTTTGACGGCATTTTCCGCTAATTTTAAGAATTGTTTTTCATGCTCTTTTTCTATAGAGCCTACGCTTTCAAAGAGTTTCGCTATATCATTGAAGCCTTCTTCTTTAGCGGTTTTAGCAAAATCAGAATACATTGACGTCCATTCATAATTTTCGCCTTCTGCCGCCGCTTTTAAATTTTTCTCTGTGCCGCCTATTCCGCCCAAAAGATTAAACCAAATCTTTGCGTGTTCTTTTTCATTTGCCGCATTTTCTTCAAATACCGCTGCGGCTGTATTAAAACCTTCTTCCCTCGCTTTTGCTGCAAAGTAAGTGTATTTATTTCTCGCTTGCGATTCGCCCGCAAAAGCCGTTTTCAAATTTGCTTCAGTTTTGCTTCCTTGTAAATTAGCCATTTTGGCCTCCTTTTATTTGCTTGAATCTAAAAGAAACTATTCCGTATCAAGTCTCCGGACAAACAATTTTACTGCAGAAAATTATTTGTCTTGCAGGAAACTTAAAGGAAAGAATCTCTCTTTAAGTTCAAGTCTGCTGTTTCATTATACTTTTGGCAATTTGGACAAAGCCCTTCATATGCCAAAGTAAAACCTGTAACTTTATATCCGCATATGCTTTTTGGAGTGTCATATGAAATTTTTTGAGAAGCAATATCAGAAATTGAGCCGCATCTAGAACACTGAATATGACAATGAGGGGCGGTCTTAAAATCATAGCAATCAGCGCTATAGGGCATATGTAAACGCTTAATTTTTTTGCTTCTTGCTAATTCGCCCAAATTACGGAATACAGTAGCCCTTCCGATACGCGGATGCATTTCTCTTATCTTTTCAAAAACTTCCTCTGCAGAAGGATGATTTGCCATCTGTTGTATCGTCTCCCAGACAATAGACCTTTGCAAAGTATTCCTTTTTGCGGTTTTTCCATTCATTTAATTCTCTCCTAAAAAATTTTCTTATTGATACAATATATCATTAAGAAAAAATTGTCAAGCGCAAGATTTTTATTTTTAAATATCTTTTTAGACGAAATTAAAAAATATTGTTTGCAAAATGATGACGATAATTTAAGAAATTTTCAGCATTGCTATATTTTTTATTAGGGAATGTAGCGAGCGGATTCAATCTGAAAGCATAATCTTAAAACCTCAATCTGAAAAGCGCAACACTTAAAATTCAGTTTAAAAGCATATTTTATACTTGACAAACTATGTAAAACATAGTAGATAGGTATGAATTCTTTTGGCAGCGTTTATTGGAGTAAATCTGTCAGATTATTTGAGATTTGTAAGACTTTAATTTTTAAAAGGAGGCAGAAATGGAAATTATTGACATCAGCAGAATTGCGCAAGAAGCGCCTTTGTATCCTGACGCGCCTGCGCCGGAGGTTGTAAAACTTCAAGATGTAAATGAGGGAGCGCTTTATAGCGTCAGCAGATTTGTCTTTGCCAGCCACATAGGAACGCATGCCGACGCTTTTTCCCATTTTGTAGCGGGATTAGAAGATATAGAGCAGATACCGTTAGACTATTATTATGGAGAGGCTAAAGTAGTTAGCGTTCCTGAAAATAGTTTGATTGCCAAAAAAGAACTTGAAGGCAAGATAGACGGAATTGAGAAACTTATAATCCGCGGAGGCGGACAGAGTTATCTCTCAAAAGAAGCGGCTGATTACATTATTTCAAAGAAAATAAAAACAATAGTCACAGACGCTTGGAGCATAGCCCCGCTGGACAATGAGCAGGAAATACATCAAGCAATTTTTAGAGCAAAAATCGCCGTAATTGAAAATGTGATATTAGACGGAGTAAAAGATGGAAAATATATTCTATCCGCTTTTCCTATAAAGATTAAAGGAGCAGACGGCTCGCCTGTCAGAGCGGCGCTTATTAAAGAATAAAACTGTTTTTGCAGAATTTAAAGCAAGTCTATTGACAGCAAAGGCGGGTTTTGGGAATTTTCCAAAACCCGCCTTTTAATATTTTTTTGTTGATTTTTAATTTATATAGCCTTGCAAAAACTCCTTCCACACTTTTTCAAACCAATAATCCTCTTGCGGCAGCGCCCTGACATTCCTTGAAGCAATTTCAACTGCGTCCTCTTGCGCTTTATATTTTGACAAAATTATTTTATCTGAAAATTCCCCGTCAATTTCTACCCCGAGTTTAATTTTCTCAATGTCAAATAAACTGCCCAAAATATAAGAGCCTCTGCTTTTGCCGCCTTTTTCAGCATAGTATAGGATTGTCTCATTTAAGAGTTTTGTCATTATAAAAATCTCTTTCATTTTAAAAACTTCCGTCAAATTGCCGCCGCTAAACGGTATTTTTTCTTTTGAAAGTTTTTTTATTTCAAGCAAGTTTTTTTTAACGCCTTCAATATCTCTAAAAAAAGAACAATAGGCTGAATTGTTTTCCTGCAATGTCTTTAAAATCTCCGCGCAAGCGGCAGATTTCCCGTCAAAAACTATATTGTCAAAATCTTTTTCAAAATCAGCAAGATTTATTTGGGCGGCTTTTTTTAGCGCCGCGCTGTTTTCAAAAAAAGCGTCTTCTTTTTTTAGCGTTTTAGATATATAAGAGGCGGCGCGCAAACCGCCTACTTGCCCCGCATTTAAAGCGGCGCCGCCGGGTCTGCCGGCGCCGTGCGTGCCTGCGCATTCGCCTACGGCAAAAAGATTTTTTATTGAAGTCTCCCACCATATATTTACCTCAGCCCCGCCGTTATTGTGTTGAGGCAAGACGTCAATTTCTATCCGCTCTTTTGAGAGGTCTATTTTGTGAGATTTATACAAATCAAAGGCTTGAGGATTTATTTTCAGCAATCTCTCTATTGGAGTTTTCTCAACGGCATCCGATGCGTTCAAATAATCAAAAGCAGTTTTGCCGATTTTTGATAAATCAAAAAAGCCTATTTTTTCATTGCCTTTCGGGTTTTCCGTAAAGTCTAAAAAGACTTTTCTTTTTTTCAGCCGTCTTTCAATAAAAACAGCCAAATCAATTAAAGACGAGCCGAAATGCGGTATTTTTTGCGGGTCAAAGGGCCACTGATAGCCTTTTAAAAAAACGGCTTCGGCAAGAGAAGTCATATTTGGAAAATAACCGTTTAAAAAATCTCTTTCTTTGCCGTTTTCATCAACGCTTATATAGCGGGGAATTACTTGCTGATAACTCCCTGACAAATTCCATCTAAATTTAGTTGAGCAAATTCCGTGCTGCCATTCGGCAATATTTGCCAAAACAACGCCTTCTCGGGCTAAAACTCCCGAAGCGCCGAAATGGGAAACGGGATAGACTGTGTCTTTATATATGCCCGCGGGACCTCCGCAGGCAAAAACGATATTTTTAGAAAAATAAACTTTAAATTCAGAAGAGTTTTCAAAACAGATAAGACCAAAAGCGCGTCCGTTTTCAATCAAAATTTTTACCGCTCTTGTTTTGTCAATGACCTGTATTTTTCTTTTGAAGACTTCCGCTTCAAGACATTCAGTCATTTTCTTTGACGTATAAGGTCCTATTGAAGAGGCGCGCTGTAAAGGGTCATTGTCTGTTTTATAGCCTGCAAATTCGCCGTATTTTGTGCGCGGAAAATCAACGCCTATTGAGACAAGATGAAAGAATTCCTCTATTGAATGAGCGGCTTCGCAAAGAGCAATATCCCCGTCCATAGAAAGCCCTTCAAAAAGCGTCTGCGCCGTCTGCAAAGGGCTGTCGCTGACATTGCCCGCGCAAGACATCTTATAGTAAGTTTGTTTGTCAGAGCCTGTATTTCTAGAAATTCCGTTTAAGCGGTTTTCAGTAATTACTGCGACATTTTGCGTCCCTTTGTCAAAAAGATGCAGGGCGCAATTATAGCCTGCGGCTCCGCTGCCTACTATAAGAGCGTCGTAGATTTTTTCTTGTATTGATACGGGTTGTTTTAAGAAAAACATAATTTATTCCTTGATAAATTTGAGAGTTATTTGGCGGCGTATTGCCGACTTTACTTCTTGGTGTCGGCTGCCGACAAATTACTTGAGAGTTATTTGGCGGCGTCTTACGCCGCCAAATTACTCAATTAACTTTTAACTCAATTAAGTTCTCTATAGTAATCGTTATAAACGATGCAGCCGTCATTTATTTGCCGCGCCATCAGTTTAGAACAGCCTGAACACAAAATGCACCAATTTATTTTCCCGCCGCTCAAGAGTTTTTTAGGCAAAAGGGGGTCGGCGAAAGTCTGCCGCCCGAAACCGCAGAAGTCTGTATAATTTTTAGACAGCATTTCAGCCATCATTTCAGGCGCTTTGTCTTTATAAGAACTGTAAGCAGAGCCTATTACTTTTAACTTTCTGCCCTCGCTTTCAATCATTTTTTTAGCAATTTTTGCATAACGCAAATGATGATAAGCGAGTTCTTTTGAAGGCTCAGTAGGTCTTGTAACGGCGCCGGTTATAGCCGGTATGCCCGCTGAGACATTTATATAATCCATATCCAAAGAATCCATAATGCGCAAAATTTCAAGCATTTCCGTTAAATCCTCCGTTATATCGTCTGCCGCCGCCGTTCCGCAGCCGCCTTTTATTCCTTCATAAAAAGAAATGCGCGAACCTAAAATAAAATTTTTATCTTTTAGGCGCGCCTTTATCTCACAAATGCCTTCTTTTAAAAATCTAACGCGGTTTTCAAAACTCCCGCCCCATTTATCTTGACGGGTATTTTTAGGACGCAAAATTTCTCCGCCTAAATAGCCGTGGCACATTTTAAAATCAACTCCGTCTGCGCCCGCTTCATTTGCCAAAAGACAAGCCTCTACAAAACTCTCTTTTATTTTTTCTATCTCGTCTGAGGATAAAAATCTATATCCTTCATTGCCTTGGGTAATTGAAGTTCTGTCTGAAAATTTCCCGCTCTGCCCGCCTGAATGAGTAATCTGAAAGAATAAAAGCCCTTCTTTATTTTCTTTCCTAAAAGCGTCAACGAGTTTTTTAAATCCGTCTATATTTTTTCTATTGATAAACAATCCATTTATGCGGGCAAGAGAAGTTTCAACTGCAGAAATTGCCTCAACTACAACAATGCCCCAGCCGCCTGCGGCAAGTTTTTTATACCGCTCTATAGTCCTATCGGACGGAATGCCGCCGCTGTCTGCGTCATTTCCTTCCATCGCTTGCGCTGTAAAGCGGTTGGCGGCGGTCTTATTTCTAATTTGCAAAGGGCTAAAAAGAATATCCATTTTTTTCTCCTTCAAGTTAAGAATTCTTAAAGTCTTCTAATATGAAATCCTCCGTCTACGTCAATAAAATTGCCCGTAGTGTAGAGGAATTTTCCGCCTGCAAAAGCAGATACGGCATCCGCTATATCTTGAGGAGTTCCCCATCTGGCTATAGGAAATACTCCGTCTTTTATCAACTGATTGTATTTTTCGCTCACAACTGAAGTCATATCTGTTTTAATTACTCCCGGTCTTATTTCATAGACAAAAATACTCTCTCTTGATAATCTGTCTGCATACAGAGTTGTAAGCATAGAGACAGCCGCTTTTGAAATGCAGTATTCGCCTCGGTTTGTAGAGGATACGGCAGAAGAGGCTGAGGATATATTTATTATTATTCCGCGCCTTTTATTTACTATTTCTTGTTTAATCATCTGTTTTGCCGCAATTTGAGTTAAAAACATATTCCCCTTCGTATTTACGGATAGGACATAATCAAAACTCTCTTCGCTCATATCTAAAAGGTCTGCCCTAACTTTAGGCGCAATGCCCGCATTGTTTACTAAAACATCAATGGATTTGAATTTTTCAATAGTGAGTTTGACAATTTTCTCTCTGTCTGCTGATTTAGACACATCGCCTTGAATGTATAAAAAGTCAGCGCCGTTCTGTTTTATATCCTCAAAAGCGTCATTGCCTGCGGGGCTTGCCGCATTTATAACTATATTGAAGCCGTCTTTTGCAAGTTGAGCGGCTATTGCGCGCCCGATGCCGCGCCTTGCGCCTGTAATTAAAGCGGTTTGTTTCATTTTTTACTCCTTTTTCTGCTGTTTTCTTTTTCAAAGGCAAAGGCAAAAAGGTGAAAGGCTTATAACAAAAATGGATTGCGGCAGCGCTATGTGTTTGCGCCCGCCGCAAATGACACTGACGATGGCGCAAAAGCCAAAACTTTTGGTGTCAAAGCCCAAACCCCGGGTGTCATTCCCGAGTTGCCCTCTATAAATAAGGCAACTCAAGAAAGCGGGAATCCCTG
>JAIRQB010000075.1 GCA_031256695.1 Elusimicrobiota bacterium
TGCTGTTTTTTACACTTTTTTTGGCATTTCACTTTAATAGTGTGCGCAGACAAAATCAAAAAGAGCGCAAAATGATTAAAAAAAGCATAAAAAGTTAGAGCGGGCTAAAAAATAAGCCAAAGCGCTACGGCTGACAAAATGCAAAAAACTCCAAAAAAATTTTCTTTATTTATCAAGGCTTTTTTGTTTCGCCCCATAAAATACGCTAAAAATTTTTTTCGTTTTTGAAAAAAAACGAGTGTATACAGTATAGGCTTTCTTTCTGGCTTTTTGAGGTTTTTTTTACACTTTTTTTGCGCTAATTGTTTATGCATTAGAAAGGCGTTATTTCTTTGTATTTTTGAGATTTTTTAGCGCTCATAGCGGGAGAGCGGCAATAAAACAGAGTAGACAAGCAAAATAAAGCAAAAAGCAAGAAATTTGGCTATAAAAGCAAAGATGTAATAAACGGCAGTATAAAATAAAAAGCAAGGAGGAATAATGGAAACAAATGTTTTGATTTTAATCGTTTTTGTGATTTTATTGTTATTGGCTTTGGGAGCGGCAGTCTTTTTCTTTTGGGAGAAGTTTTTAGAGTGGCGCAGGCAGATAAGATACAAATATCAAAGAATAGGGCGGGATATAGTAGTTGACGGCGCGGCGCATTTTGAGGAAAGTCAATCAAAAAATAACGGCTATAAAGCGGCGGGACAAAATTCAGGCAAGCCCAATTCTTATAAATCCAATATAAGAGCGTTTTATCACCAATTTCAAAGCGCCGTTACCGCTAATGATGTTCAAACTCAAGAGCGGAAAGATAAATGGAATGCAATTAAAGAGTCTGCTATAAATAAAATAAAAGGTTGGATAAAAGAGAAAGACGACGATATAAATAGGTGGAATGAGAAAAAAGACAATAATGAAAAAGATATAGAAACAAAACAAGCAGAAATAAAAGATTCTCAAACACAAATCAAAATATTTAACCAACAAAAACTAAATATAAAGATAAATGAGCCTGCAGACAGCAAAGACAAAATATTCTTTTGGATTATGTTATTGACTTTGATAGGAGCATTGCTATATTCCTATTTCTTTTATGTGACGACAACTTATTGCGGAATGTTTAGGCAATTTAGCGAAAATGATTTGGCTAGTTTGTCGGGTTTATTAGACCCAAAAGTTTTTTCAAGCCTCGCTAATAGCGGGCTTATGGCTTGGATAGTATCTTTTGGTTTGCCTTTTATTATTTTTGCTCTCGCCTGTCTTTTACACTCTTTCTTAACAAAGAAAGATATTAGGAGCAAAATTTGTTTAATCTTGATTGTATCAGTGACATTTCTATTTGATTTTTTTATCACTTACAGCATTGTTAAAAAAAGTTTTGAAGCCAGCGCCATAAATGCTTTTCAAGACAATATTGAATTCACAATTCCGCAGGCTTTTGGCAATACTGATTTTTGGACAGTAGTCCTTATGGGTTTTGTCAGTTATATTATTGTAAGCGTATTATTTCATACTTTTATGCAAAGGTTAGACTCTCTTGACCCCAAAAAAGCAGTTAAAAACAAAATAGACTTTCAAATAAATGAAGAAGAGAAAAAAATAAAAACAAATAACAGGCTGATAAAAAGGTTGGAAAGAATCAATAAAAAAATAGATTCCAAAACAATAGACAGATTGAAGGCAGATAAAAATTATTTGGAAGGATTGCTGGAAAAAGAGCAGAATGATTTTAAGAAAGGCGCTCAAATAATTTGCCAAATTGCAGACACTTCAGTTTTACAACAGCATCTAAACTCTTTCTTATCAGGCTGGCTTCAATACTTATCGCCTCTGCCCAATATCCCGCCCGATTACAAAACAATTCCAATACAAGAAACAGAAAAACTTTTATCTGAAATTAAAAAGTCTCCAACATCGCGGGTTTTGACAGATGAGGCAAAAGAAATAAAAGCGGAAGAATCTAAGGGAGCAGACGATGAAAAATAAAACAAAACTCCCGCTTTGCTTGATTGCTTGTCTGATTGCCGTTTTCTCTCTTTTGTCTTGCTCTGCTCCAAAAGAGGAAGCGCCGCCCGCAAAACAATTAAATATAACGGTTTTGATAGACCTATCAGACAGAGTTTCCCCTCAAATAAACCCCGCAAATCCCTCTCATTTCAAAAGAGATTTGGAAATAATCAAGCATATAGCCGAGATTTTTGTCAAAGATATGGAAGGCAAAACAGACGGAACAGGCGGCGGATTTGCGGCAAAAGGCAAAATCAAAGCCATCTTTACCCCTATGCCTGAAGACGAAAATATAAATGAGATTGTCAAAACTCTAAATATAGACCTCTCAAAAATTACGGGTTTAAAAAGAATAGCGGCGGAAAAGAAAAAAATCCACGACACTCTCCCCGATATTTTTACGGAGAATTTAGAAAATATTTACAGCCAAACCATATCTCAAAAAAAGTGGATAGGCGCAGACATCTGGCGTTTCTTTAAAAACGATGTTTCTGATTTCTGCATAGAAAAATCTACATCTCCCGCTTACCGCAATATCTTAATTATTTTGACAGACGGCTATATTTATCACAAAGATTCAATTTATAGAGATAAAAACAGATATTCTTATCTCTTGCCGTCTCTGATTGAAAATTATCATTTAAGAAATACATCGGACATTGAAAACGCCGTCAAAAAAGCGGATTTTGGATTGCTCTCTGTTAGGCGCGATTTGCAGGATTTAGAAATTTTAGTCCTTGAAGTTGAGCCGTCGGCATCTCATAAAAATGACGAGGATATTATAAAGATAGTTTTGTCTAAATGGTTTGAAGAGATGGGCGTCTCAAAAGAGAAATACAAAATTTACAATTCAGAAGTGCCTGAGATGACAAAGACAAGGATAGATAGGTTTATAAATGAAAAATAAAAATACAGACGCCATAGACGCGGATAGAAAAGATTTTGATGAAAGATTAAGCGAATTTATCTATATCGCCGACAATGGACCAGTTTATGATTTTTGGTTTTTTAAAGAGTCTGTGTTTTTGATAAACGCTTCTGAAAAGTTTTTAGAGCCGAAAGAGAGGCTGCGGCTTTTAGAAAAATTGAGCGGCAACAATGTTATAAGCGCAATCGCTGTTTTGAAAAAAGAATCAGTAGAAAAAGACAGCGCGGAGCATTATGAAGTTTTAAAATCCATTTCTAAAAAAAATCCTTTTGCTGAAAAAGTCTTGCAAGATATAGACGGCAGCCGCGCAGAAAAGGCAAAAGATGAAAATGTCAAAAAAGTTAAAAAAGGAAAAAATAAATGGATTTTAATTGCCGCCGCCGTCATAATTGCAGCGGCTCTATTCTTTGTTTTATTCCCCGCAAAAGAAGCCTCTGATACGGATAAAGATAATGCTGCTGAAATTGAATTTGATAGAGAGCCGAAAAGCAAAGACACAGATGCAAAAAGCGGTTTTAATTACGGCGGTTTTTTACCTAAAAAAACAGAACTCAATAAATACGGCTTAATTGATTATAAATCTATAAATCCAAACGCTGTTATTTTTACAAAAAACATCTTAAACGATTCTCAAAGAGAACAAAGTTTAGCGGTATTGTTAATTGCGCCTATATTGAAACGCTGACTTTAATTTATCTCATAAAAATATTGAAAGAGAGGGCAGAAATGACAAATAAAGAATTGACGGAATTGAAAGAAATTGCAGACGGCAAAAGACCTGAAAAAAGCCTAAAAGAAGTAAATACGGCTTGTTATAAAACAGGTCTGTATTATTTTGAACAAAACAATTCAAATGACGCTATTTTCTATTTAAGAAAAGCCGCCTCCGATTCCGACGCAATAACAGAGGCTGTATTTTTGCTTGGAAAGATATTGTATGACGGGAAAGGCGATACAAAAGACGGCGAGAAATATATTAAAAAAGCGGCAGATAAAGGGCATAAAGAGGCATCTCAAAAATATGCTGATATTTGCAACGCTAAAATAATGAGCGGCAAAGACCCGTATCAAAAAGCGGAACTTTTAGAAAAACAGGGGCAAATAGACGAGGCTGTCAAAGAATTAAAAAAAGCGGCGGCAACTGGAGGCTATGAGGCTCAATTAAAACTTGCCGATATTTTTTACGGTAAAAAAGATTTTGCGAGAGCAAAAGAATATGCGCAAGCGGCTCTCAACAATCCTAATAAAGCAAACAATAAGGCTGAAACATTATTGGAGGATATTAAATTTGACGAATTAAAAGACGCTGCGGGGAAAAACGATAGAAAGGCTCAATACCGCCTTGCGAAAATCTATTTAGAAAATCCTAATAAAAGAGATAAAAGGAAATATTTTGATTGGCTAAAAAGAGCGGCTGACAATGAGGATAGAGAAGCGCAATATGAAATAGGAATGCTCTATCTCAAAGGAGACGATGAACTCTCGCAAAACAAAGATGAAGCGGAAGGATTCGCCTATCTTTCTAAATCAGCCGAGAATGGTTTTGTTGATGCTATGTTTGAATGCGGCAGAATTTCCCGAGAGCAAAATATGGAGTCAAAGGCAAAACTTTGGCTAAAAAGAGCGGCAGACAAAGGACATAGAGGAGCGAAAAATTTGCTTAACGGTATGGAAAATACTGACACGCCGCAAGAAATGCCTTCAAGCAATAATAGAGCAAAAAAAGCGGCAAAAATATTTTTCTTTATTTGTTTGCTTTTACTCTCATCTTTCTGCATTTATGTTTTAGCCTCAGATAAAGATTGGACGCATTTATATCTTTTTGCCGTCATAGACGTCTTCTTATTTTGGTTTTCAAAAAAGTTTTTTGACGATTTTGAAGACGGCGGCAATATATGGGCTAATTTAATTTTAGGGCTTGGGACTTTCGGCACTTTTTTGGGGATTTTGCTGGCTATGTGGGAGTTTAAAGAAGTAAATGACGCCGCCATTAAAAATATGCTTCAGTCTTTGAGATTTGTCTTTATGACGTCAATTTTAGGCATTGGAGTTTCAATTTCATTGCGCGTTTTGCATTCAAAATTATATGAGGCAAATATAAATCACGATAAATATCTAAATAAAGTTTTAAATTCCATTGACAATATCTCTTACAGCATTTCTTCAATAAAAGACGATTGGCAAAAGCAAACTATAGAAGCGATAGATAAAACTTTTGAGCATTTAGGCGGCATAATAGAGACAAAATTAAATCAAAGCCTCGGCAACAATTTTAAAAAGTTTGACGAATCTATGGGTAAGTTAATTGAGTATGAAAAAAATCATCTCTCTTTTATAAGCGGCATTGACAGACAGCAAGAATACATATCAAACATTATAGAAAGCCAAAGCGCTCTGCAGACAGAACAGCAAAAATTAAACGACGCTTTAAAATTGTCATTGCAACAGATATTTTCAGATATTGAAGAAAGCCGAGCCTCCGCTCAAAAAGAGCGGCAAAATATAGACGATTCATTTAAAGCGGCGCTGCAGCAGATATTTTCAGATATTGAAAAAATTGTCTCAAAAAGCGGCGGCATATTTTCAAACTATGAAGAGTCTTTAAAACAAATACAAGAAAAATTTTCCAATTTTCTGCAGCCTTTCCGACAGGTTTTAGATTCAGCGCAAGATTCTTTTCAACTTCAAGTAAAAGAGATTGAACTTTTAAGACAGAATATAGAGCAGGTCAAAGACATTAAACTTGATATTTCCTCCGCTTTTAACGCAATGCATATAAAAGAATTAGACGATGCTTTGAAGAGACAACTGGACTCTTATTTAAGAGAACTCTATAAAAATACTTTGTCTCAAATAAACGGCAATTATGAAAAAATCTTTCAAGGTTTTGCCTCTAATACGGAAGAGATTTCTAAAAAAATCAAAGACATTATCTCTAAACAAAATAAAGAGTTTTTAAACGCCGTAGAAGGCGTTTTTAATCTCGGAGCGGCAAAGGCTATGGAAAAATTGCAGGAGAAAAATAGAGAGGACAAAAGAAATGATATTTAAAAGGCAAAAAACTCAAGATGACAGTTTTTGGATAACGATGGCGGATTTGCTCGCCTGCATAATGCTGATTTTTATGTTTTTGACTTTTTATTATGTCCACCGCGGGCTTTTGCAAGAGCGCGGAGTATACGACGCTTTAAAAGAGGAATTTGACGAAGAAAAACAAAAAGAATTAGGCATTACAATTACAAAAGACGGCATCATTAGATTTTCTGAAAACGCCGCTTTTGAGATAAACAAATATCAGTTAAAACCTGAATTTAAAAGAGTTTTATCTCTTTTTATCCCCGCTTATATAAATAAAATTTACGATAAATACGGCGGAAATATAATGGAAATAAGGATTGAAGGGCATACTTCCTCTGAATTTGCGGCGGCAAAAACGGCGGAAGAGGCTTATATTTTAAATATGGAACTCTCTCAAAACAGAGCGCGGGAAGTCTTAAATTATATTTTGACTATTGAAGAATTAAAGCAAAAACCCGGTTTAGATTGGATTAAGAAAAAAATAACGGCAAATGGATTGTCGTCAAGCAGGCTGATTTATAAAAGCGGCGGCAAAGAAGATTTTGTCAATTCAAAAAGAGTGGACTTTAGAATTTTATTAGAAGCGGGAGATGAACAGAATTGAGAATTGACAACAAATGAATTGGAGTTAAAAGTTAAAAGTTAAAAGTTAATTGAGTAATTTGGCGACGCAGTAGCGCCGACAAACAACTCTTGAGTAATTTGGCGACGCAGTAGCGCCGACAAACA
>JAIRQB010000140.1 GCA_031256695.1 Elusimicrobiota bacterium
AGAGCAAAGGGATTTAAAACAATGGTTTATAAAAATCACAGATTATTCAGATGAACTTTTGCAAAGACACGACAGGCTTTCAAACGGGCATTGGCCCGAGCAGGTTCTTTCAATGCAAAGGAATTGGATAGGTAAATCAGAAGGCGCTGAAGTTGATTTTGACATAGCGCAAACTGACAAAAAATTGAAAGTCTTTACAACAAGACCGGACACGCTTTTCGGCGCAACTTTTATGGCGATAGCGCCCGAACACGCAATTATCAATGAATTGCAAAGCAAAATAAAAAATTGGGAAGAAATTTCCAAATATATAAAGGCAAGCGCGGCAAAGACAAATATAGAAAGGGCGCAAAACAAAGAAAAAACAGGCGTAGAAATAAAAGGCGTAAAAGCAATAAATCCGCTGACAAAAAAAGAAATTCCAATTTTTACAGCAGACTATGTTTTGACGGGATACGGGACGGGAGCGATTATGGCTGTCCCCGCTCACGACCAAAGAGATTGGGACTTCGCTAAAAAATTTAACCTTGAAATAATTGAAGTAATCAAAGGCGAAAATTCAGATATTAAGAATGCGGCTTTTGAGGAGGAAGGCGTCTTGATAAATTCCGGGCATTTCAACGGGCTTAAATCAACTGAGGCTGTTAAAATTGTTTCAGATTGGATTGAAAAAGAAAAAATAGGCAAGAAAACAATCAATTTTAAATTTAAAGATTGGCTGATTTCCCGTCAGAGATATTGGGGAACTCCCGTGCCTATGATACATTGCCCCAAATGCGGGATAGTGCCGGTAAATTTTGAGGATTTGCCCGTCAAACTCCCTGAAAACATTGAATTTACAGGCATAGGCGATTCTCCGCTTAAATCAAGCGCGGAATTTTTAAATGTTAAATGCCCCAAATGCGGCGGCGGCGCAAAAAGAGACGCCGACACTATGGATACTTTTATAGATTCGTCTTGGTATTATGCAAGATATTGCGACCCGAAAAATGATAAAGAACCTTTTGATTTTAAATCAAATTATTGGCTGCCCGTAGACCAATATATAGGCGGAATAGAACACGCCTGCATGCATTTAATGTATGCGAGGTTTTGGCATAAAATTATGAGAGATTTAGGACTTGTAAAATCAGACGAGCCTTTTACAAATCTTTTAACGCAAGGAATGGTTACATTGGGCGGAAGCGCTATGTCAAAATCCAGAGGAAATACCGTTTCGCCCGACGCTATGATAGAAAAATACGGCGCAGACGCTGTGAGGCTTTTTATTTTATTTGCCGCTCCGCCGCAAAAACAGTTGGAATGGTCGCTTGAAGGCATTGAAGGCGCTTGGCGTTTTGTAAATAGAGTTTGGCGTTTGCAAGAAATTGTGGGCGTTTTTGACAACAATGCGGAAATTTCTGACGGCGGCAAAAACGCTGATTCTCAAGAGAAAGAAAATTTAATTAAAACTATGCATAAAACCATAAAAAAGACGGCGGAAGACATTGAGAAAAAATTTCAATTCAACACTGCGATTTCTGCGATAATGGAATTAGTGAATCTTTTGTATCTCTATACAAACCATCAAAAAGACGGAGGAGTTTCAAAAGAAGTCTATAAGACTGTGATTTTGCTTTTATCGCCTTTTACTCCTCATTTATGCGAGGAAATTTGGCGCAATTTAGGAGAGAAAAATTATATTTCTCTTGCTGATTTTCCAAAATTTGATGCGGCTCTTATAAAAGATGAGATTGTAGAAATACCCGTTCAAATAAACGGAAAAATCAGAAGCAGAGTATCTGTTTCCGCAGACGCTTCGGAAGAGGAAGTCAGGAAGACAATGGAAAGCGATGAGAAAACTGCTAAAAATCTGGCGGGCAGGGAAGTAATAAAATTTATTTATGTAAAAAATAAAATAGCGTCTTTTACCATTGAATAATTGCATTAGGCGACAATTCCGTAAAAGCGCAATAAAAGGCGGGGAAAATGAGAAAGCATTTATTGTTTTTATTTGTATTTGTATTTTTTTTGGCGTTTGTAGGCTGTTTGGAATATTCGGCAAAAGATAATTCTTATTCTATGCCCGCTAAAAAAATTTTTATAAGAGCCGTCCAAAACAATACGAATCAATACGGATTAGAAGCGAATTTGACTGTGACTTTGTCTGACGAGGCGCTAAATGACAGCCGCGTGTCTTTTGTCAATTCTGAATATGAAGCCGACGGAATTTTGTCAATTGTCATAAGGCGCTATATTTTGCGTCCGCTCACATATGATGCCAATATGGCGGCAGAGCAATATAAAATGTGGGTAGTGACTGAGGTTTCTATGACGAATGCAAAAGACAATGTTGAAATGTGGAAGGAAAATATGGAAGCGATACATATTTATTTAGACAGCGATAAATCTTCTTCGGGAAAAGAATCTTCTGATGCCGTTTCCGAGCAGGATGCGCGGACAGCCGCTTGGGAAAAATTATCGCGCCGCATAATTAGGAGAATTGTAAAGGGTTATCAAAATTAAAAAATTCCGCTTTTAATTTTACTCGCTAACTTTTTTAATCAAACTCCAAACAGATTGTAAAAGCCTTTTAAAAATTTAAATTTTTGTAAAAGGGATTTTTTAAAGAATAAAAGCGCAGTGATTATAAAACCAAGCAAACTTAAAAAAGCGCCGAGGTAAATGCCCGGCGTCGCATATTTAAGCCTGATTTCATATTTGCCCGCCTGTAGAGGAAAACCCATATACATTATATTAGCCCGCAAAATAGGCGTTTTGACGCCGTTTATCCAAGCCTCCCAGCCTTCGTTATAAGGCAGAGACAAAACAAGAATTTTATTTGTCTTTAAAGAAATCTCTCCGCTGACCTCATTTCCTTCAAGTTTTACATTTTCTAAAACATCTTCTTTTAGAGTTTTTATTTCAGCCTCGTATTCTTTGCCGAAGGGCAAATTAACCAATTCCATTTTGTCAAAAGTCAAAGTCCCCTCGGAAGGCAAAGTTATAACGGAAGAAGTTTTTGCAACCTTGCTGTAGCCCATATTTATAATATAGTTTTTCTTGCCGATATAGCGGACAAATTTCGGCGAATAGACTTCAAACTTTTTATTTACTCCGTTAGAAAACACATTTACAGTCATAGCCTCTTTATTTGACGGCGCTATGATATTTACAAATCTTATATAGGTTTCGCTGTTTGGCGGGGCATTGAAAACTATTTGCATAGCGGCGCCGTTTTTTATGCCGACCATTTTATTGCTTTCAAGCAAGAGACCGTCTGCGGCATTCACATAAAAAGGAATGCGTCTTTCGCGCAACTCAAGCCTTTGAGCCTTTTCAAATTGAGGCGGCAGATTTTCTTTTAAAACCGCGCCTTGCAAAAGGATTTCTTGTCTTTGAACAGCGTCTAAATTCTCGTAGACGGAATATGGGATATATTTTGAATAAGTATATCCAAGCGGCAAATTGTTTTTCGTTTTATAAGCGTGATATTCCGTCCGCCTATGCGCTTTAAAAGAATTCGCATTTTCGTCAAAGCCGAAAGGCAAATATTGTTCCGCTCCGTCTGCAACAATAAAATATTTAACGCTTGCAAGAGCGCCCATCATTGTCCTTCCGTCAAGACCGTAATACATAAAATCAAATTCAGTGTAATGCTCTAAATCTCCTAAAAGTTCATAGATATAAGGGACAGCCAAACTGTAATAATAAGAAGTGCCTTTTACGCCGACGAGCATTGAAGAATTTGTGTAAATATCCAGCCCGAAAGGATTTTCCTCATATCTGTAAAAAGAATCTGCATCGTTTATATTTTTTACCGAAAGATGAGATGTATTTATTACGCTTGGATAAATCTCGCCTATCTTTATCTTATAGCCGGCAAAACTATATTTATAAGCATATGCGGCGCTCAAAAATATATTGGCGCAAAGCAAAAGCAAAATAACTGCATAACCCCTGCTCTTTTTCATCTTCATAAAAGAGATTGCCGTAAAAGAGATTAAATAAACCCCCGTGACAACATATCCTATCTTTACGATATTTAATAAATCCCTGTAAAAGAGTATGCAAAGCCCTATATAGAGAGCCGCTATTATTGACATCGCAAGCATTTCTTTCTTTTTAAGACGCATAAGATAAGGCAGCATTAGAGAGCAGATAAAAGCCGCCGTAAAAATATAAGCCCAAATCCAGCGCAAAGATGCGTAAGAAAAACCGTGAAGTATTTTGCCGCCTATTGGAAAAATTAAGCAAAAACTTAAAAACAAGAAAATTATTTTTACCTGTAAAAATTTCCCCTTCCTCATAAAAAGAGCGATAAAGGCAAAAAGCGCCATTGAAGATACGCCTATAAAAATCCATTCAAAAGAAATCGGATAGACATTAAACAAAGACATAGTCAATTCTTTATAGTAATTTAAGTCGTATAAAAACCTAAAAACCTGAACTTTCATCCTCGTAGAATGTATTAAAAGATAAAAATTTGGAATAAAGACAAGGCAGGCGAGGAAAATGCCCGTTGCATAATTTAGAGCAAAACGGGCTGACATTTTTAAGATGTGTTTTGTTTTATTTTCCGCAGGCGCCGTAAAATAAGCGCGGACGATGAAATAAAAAGAGACTATGCAAGAGAGCATATAGAAGAAATAAAAATTGGTAATCAAAGCGCAAAATGCTGAGATGATGAGCAAGAAAGGCTTTTCGCCGCTCAAAATTTTCTCTATGCCTAAAAGCATAAGCGGCAAATAAATCATAGCGCTCATAAAACCGGTAATTAACCAAAGACTGCCTATTAAAGTAAAAGCGCTCCAAACATAGACAAAAGAGCCTATTAAAGCCTGCATAAAAGACAGACGCATTCTGAAACAAAACATAGAAAAAAACAGACCCGCAAAATAAAGCCTGCTGATTAAAATCATTTCATATACGAGCTCTGTATATTTTTCAGGGGTAAAAAAAGAGATGAAATTGAGAGGGTCTCCGATGCCGTAATAATGCAGGGTGCTTATAATATCTGCGCCGTATCCTATATTGTGGTCCCAAAGAGGAATTGAGAAATTAAAGGAGAGCAAATTGAAAAAAATAATCCTAAGCCAGCGCCCAAAATATAAAAATGTTGAATAAGATTGTTTTATTCCGTCGCTGTCTAAAATAATTGCATTGCCGTATTGGAAAAACCAAGAATAAATCAAAAATGCCGACGTCATAAACAGCGCGCTGTAGGCTAAATAGTATTTCCTCTTATCCGAATTGTTTTCAAACGCCGTCCCTTTTGACAAAATTTTCATTTGAAGTTTTTCTCCTTGTTTTTGTTTTTAATACTCAAGCGGTTTTTGTTTTTGAGCGCAAGAGGCTGTTGTTTTTGACGCAAGCGGTTGCTGTTTTCAAGCGCAAACGATTTCTTTTTGTGAGCGCAAGCGGTTGTTGTTTCCCCGCGCAAAACTGACAAAACCTGTAAAAATTAAAAAAACCGTCTTTCCGACGGGCTTTTTTGATTATACGATTATGCCTCTCTTATTTTCAAGCAAAACAAAGTTAAAAGTTAAGGACAACGGCAATACAGAAACGGCGAAAAGCAAAAACCCCTGGTGTCATTGCGGCGCGCTATGTGTTTGCGCAGCGCTATGCGTTTGCGCACGTCGCAATGACATTACTTTTAACTTTTAACTTTTAACTATTAACTATTAACTCTTAACTATTAACTCTTAACTATTAACTCTTAACTCATAACTCTACACTCATAACTCATAACTTTTTTTTTGATATATTTAGAGAGTAAAAAATAAATTTATAGACGGCAAAGCGGGCAAAGTCATCTGCCGTATATAAAGAAGGCTGTTTAATAAAAATAAAACAATAGGATTAAGGAGCAAACATTATGATAAACATAGCCTCTCCTATAATTGGAGAAAGTGAAAAGCAGTTAATAGCGGAAGTTTTAGAATCAAAAATTTTAGCCAGCGGCAAATATGTTGAAAAATTTGAAGGGCTCTTTGCCAATTATTGCAGGACAAAATTCGCCGTTGCCTCTTCTAACGGCACTACCGCTCTCCACAGCGCTCTTTTGTCTTGCGGCGTCAAAGAAGGAGACAAAGTTGCTGTGACCGCTTTTTCTTTTATAGCGACGGCAAATTCAATTTTGTATTGCCGCGCTAAACCTGTTTTTGTCGACATAGACCCTAAAACTTTCAATATGGATTTAGACGCTTTAGAGCAGACATTGAAAAAAGAGAAAAATATCAAGGCTGTCATTTTAGTTCATCTATACGGACTGATGAGCGATATGGATAAAATCTCGGCGCTGCGCGATAAATACGGATTTAAACTCATAGAGGATTGCGCTCAAGCGCACGGCGCTCAATATAAAAATACGAGAGCCGGCTCTGTAGGCGACGCTTCCGCTTTTTCTTTTTATGCCACAAAAAATTTGATGACGGGCGAAGGCGGAATGATTCTTACCAACAATTCTAAAACCGATAAACTTTTAAGACAGATTACAAACCACGGACGGGACGGACATTCCTCTTTTGCGGTTTTGGGCTACAATTACAGAATGACGAATTTAGCGGCGGCAATAGGCATAGCGCAACTTTCAAGTCTTGAAGAGAGGACAGACAAAAGAAATGAAAATGCGAAGAAATATTATGAAAATCTCAATGGTTTAGATTTCTTAACTCTGCCCGAAGTTCCCGTTGATTTCCGCCACGTTTTTCACCAATACACTTTGAGAGTAAAAGCGTCTTTGCGGGAAGACTTTATGAATCATTTAAAAGACAATGAAATAGGCTGCGGAATCTATTATGATACAGTGATGTATAAGCAGCCTGTATACAGAAAACTCGGATATAAAAATGGATTGTGTCCGCAAGCGGAAAAAGCGGCAAAAGAAGTTGTGTCAATTCCCATACACCCGTCTCTTTCTCAAAAAGATATAGACAAAGTTATAGAGGCAATAAGAGGTTTTAAAAAATGAATATTGTAAAAACGGCTGTAATCGGCGTAGGCTCATTGGGGCGTCATCACGCGCGCATAGCGTCAA
>JAIRQB010000143.1 GCA_031256695.1 Elusimicrobiota bacterium
TTTTGCCTTTGAAAAAGGAAAGGAAACGGCAAAATGGATTGCGGCTTCCTTGAGTTGCATCCAATTATATATGGCAACTCCAGTTGCCTTGTATCTTGGTTTTGCAACTCGGCAATGACGCTCCGGTTTGTGTTTTAAAAACAAAAGCAAAAGAGCGGGTTTTGGAAAATCCAAAACCCGCCCTTTTTGTATTGCAGAATTACGGATAAATTGAGGCTGATTTTATTTATTTCTCAAATCTGTAAAGGATTTGACTACAAAAACTATGCTTACAGCAAAGAAAAGCCCAGCCAAAACATAGACAAAACTCCCGCTCTCTCTTATCTCTATGGCAAGTTCTAATGCCAAAAGCCCAAAGAGGGTGGTAAATTTTATAATCGGATTCATCGCCACAGAAGAAGTGTCTTTAAAAGGGTCGCCTACTGTATCTCCTACCACTGAGGCTTTATGGAGTTCAGAGCCTTTCTCTCTCAAATCCACTTCAATGTATTTTTTAGCATTGTCCCAAGCGCCGCCCGCATTTGCCATAAAAATAGCCTGAAAGAGACCGAAAAGCGCTATGGATATAAGATAGCCTATAAAGAAATAAGGCTCTATAAATGCAAAAGCAAGCGTTGTAAAAAATACCACCAAAAATAGATTTATCATCCCTTTTTGAGCGTATTTCGTGCAAATCTCTACGACTTTTTTAGAGTCTTGCGTTGAGGCTTTTTCTGCGCTTCCGTCAAGTTTTATATTTGCTTTTATAAATTCAACGGCTTTATAAGCGCCGCTTGTCACAGCGTGATTTGAAGCGCCTGTAAACCAATAAATCACCGCTCCGCCTGCGATTAACCCCAGCAAGAAAGGCGCGTGGATTAAAGATAAATTCTCAAGCCCGACAGTCAGCCCGTCTGTAAGCATAACTATTGTGGAAAAAATCATAGTGGTAGCGCCTACTACGGCAGTTCCTATAAGGACGGGTTTTGCCGTCGCTTTAAAAGTATTTCCCGCTCCGTCATTTTCTTCAAGTAAAATTTTTGATTTCTCAAAAACGGGTTTAAAAGAGAACTCTTTTTCTATATCGCTTTCTATATTCGGCGTATTTTCTATAAGAGAGAGCTCGTAGACGCTTTGAGCATTATCTGTGACTGGTCCATATGAGTCTACCGCTATAGTAACTGGTCCCATTCCTAAAAATCCAAAAGCGACAAGACCAAAAGCAAAAACAGCGGGAGCCAGCATAATATCCTCAATGCCGAAACCGCTTATTATATAGGCTATACCCATCAAAATTATAATGGCAAGACCCATCCAATAAGCGCTGAAATTGCCCGCAGTAAGACCCGCTAATATATTAAGAGATGCGCCGCCGTGTTTTGAGGAAGTGACGACATTTTGCACAAAGGCGCTTTTAACTGAGGTGAAAATTTTGACTACTTCAGGAATCACAGCCCCCGCTATAGTGCCGCAACTTATAATAAGTGATAGTTTCCACCAAAGAGTGCCGTCGCCTAAATCAGAAATCACAAGTTTTGACACTATAAAGGTAAAAATTATTGAGACAAAAGATGTAATCCAAACAAGGCTGGTCAGAGGAGATTCATAATTCATTTTGTCTGCCGCTGCAAATCTGCTTTTTGCTATTTGACCGTTTATGGCATATGAGAGGGCGCTGGAAATCAGCATAAGGAGACGCATTACAAAAATCCACACAAGGAGTTTTACTTGAACTACAGGGTCTCCTACTGCAAGAATTATGAAAGTAATTAAAGCCACGCCCGTGACTCCGTAAGTTTCAAAACCGTCGGCGGTAGGTCCTACTGAATCGCCCGCATTGTCTCCCGTGCAGTCTGCAATTACGCCGGGATTTCTCGCATCGTCTTCTTTTATGTCAAAAACTATCTTCATCAAATCAGAGCCTATATCTGCGATTTTCGTAAAAATGCCGCCTGCAATTCTTAAAACAGAAGCGCCAAGCGACTCGCCGATGGCAAAACCTATAAAACAGGCTCCGGCAAAATCATTTGGAATAAAGAGCAGAATTATCAGCATTATGAAAAGTTCTATGCTAATCAAAAGCATACCGATGCTCATTCCTGCGCGCAGCGGAATAGCATAACAGGGGAAAGGTTTGCCTTTAAGGCTTGCGAATGCCGTGCGGGAATTTGCGAAAGTATTTATACGCATACCAAACCAAGCCACAGCATAACTGCCTAAAATGCCTACAACGCTGCATAAAACTATAGTGATTACTCTAATTGCGTCAAAATGCTGTAAGAAGCCGAAATAAATCACGATAATTAAGGCTATGAGCGCTTCAAGTATTATTATGAATTTGCCTTGCGTTATAAGATAAGTTTTACAAGTTTCATATATAAGTTCTGAAATATCTCTCATCGCTTTGTGAACGGGCAGTTTTCTAATGCCTGCAAAGTGATATAGCCCAAACAATAAGCCAAAAATGCAAATCAAAAAGCCGAAAAGCAAAAGGCTTTGACCGCTCAAAGCGCCGTTAAAGAAATAGACTAATTCTAAATTCGGCACTATTAAGTCTGCCTCGCTTGCAAAGGCAAAGTTTGACAATGCCGCAAGAAATGCCGCAGACAAGACTGATTTTTTAAGAAAATTCATAAAAATTATTCTCCTTTTTAGATAATTAAACTTTTGACTATCTATTCCTTTGTTATTTAACTAAAAAAAACGCCCGCTTTGATAAAAACGGGCGAAAGAGGCTTATATATCGTCAAAAATTTGGCGGATTATACGTTTTTTGCGCTTTTAGCGTCAATGAAAAGGCTTTGAAGGAGTTTTAAGAAGGCTAAAAAGTAAAAGTGTAAGGATATAAAAAGAAAAAAAGCGCAAAAGAAAGGCTGTTTTTTGTATGAAATTTTAGAATAGGCATTTTTATACAGCCTTTATTATTTGTCTATTAACAGGCTAATTTTCTTAATTTTTAACGCTCAAATTACAAAAATTGAAATCTATTACTTTTTGCTATAATCGGAAAAATTTTTAAGAGCGCAAACGAGCGCTAAAAACAGATTTTTCTGACGGACATTTCACAATTTTTCTTTTTAAGCCTATAACTAAAAAAGGCGCAAAATGTTTAAACTAAACCCGAAATTATCTCAAAAAATTTCTTTTGCCGTTTTGCTGTCGGCGTCTATGCTGGCGATAATTCCTGTAATTCTCATAATAGCCGTCATTATAAAAAACGGCTATTCCGCTATCAGTTGGGAATTTTTTACAAGTATGCCGAAAGACGGTATGAGGGCGGGCGGTATTTTGCCCGCAATTTTAGGAACTCTCTCAATAGTCGCTTGCGCAATTTCTGTAACTCTCCCCATAGGAATATGCGCCGCAATTTATTTAAACGAATATGCAAAAGACAATATCCTTACAAGAATAATAAAACTCGCCATTGTAAATCTCGCAGGAATACCTTCAGTCGTCTACGGGCTTTTCGGTCTCGGCATTTTTGTAATTTTTTTAGAATTCGGCGTATCTATAATAGCGGGGGCATTGACTCTTTCAATTATGGAACTCCCCGTAATAATAACTACGGCAAGGGGCGCTTTAAACAGCGTTCCTCAATCTTTTAGAGAAGCGAGTTTGGCTTTAGGGGTCAGCAGATGGCGGACAATCAGATATGTAGTTTTGCCGAATGCCCTGCCCGGTATTTTAACGGGCGCTATTTTAAGCATAGCCCGAATTGCAGGCGAGACAGCGCCGATTTTATTTACAGCCGCCGCTTTTTATGTGCCGCAACTTCCTAAAAGCGTTTTTGACCAAGCAATGGCTCTCCCCTATCATCTCTATATTATTTCAACGCAAATACCCAATATGCCGCAAAATATAATTTTTGGAACGGCGCTTACTCTTTTAGCGCTCGTTTTATCTATGAGTTTAATAGCGA
>JAIRQB010000204.1 GCA_031256695.1 Elusimicrobiota bacterium
GTTTGCGCAGCGCTATGTGTTTGCGCCCGACGCAATGACACACTGAAATGGACTTTGTCGCCGCCGAAATCCGCTAAGGACCCGGTGCCACTGCAAAGGAATGACATTACTTTTAACTCATAACTCTTAACTTATTAAAAACACAAATTGCAAAGTTTTTTAAAGAATTAAAAGCGAAAGGATGAAAACTCCGAGCATTCCGCAAATGCCCTCTATTAAAGTAGCCGTTGTTTGAGTTTTATAGCCTTGGTCGGGCGTCATACCGCCAAAATTGGTGACAACCCAGAAATATGAGTCATTTGCGTGGGATACAGTCATAGCGCCCGCGCCGATTGCAATTACAGTCAAAGCAGTTCCTACGGGAGTAGCCAAACCCAAGGGAATTAGCAAAGGCGCTACTATACCGGCTGTAGTCGTCAATGCCACAGTTGACGAGCCTTGCGCCGTTTTTAAAATCGCTGAAAGCAAGAATGGGAAGAATATGCCCACAGTCGCTATTGTTGAAGCATTTGCCGTGATAAAAGCGACTATTTGCGTTGAGGCAATTACGCGTCCTAAAACGCCGCCGGCTGCCGTAATAAAAAGTATAGGACCTACAATTTTTAATGTTTCATTGGTGATATTGTAAAACTTGTCCAATTTCCCAATTGTGAAAAGTTGCCAGACGGCAAAAATAACGCCTACAGCAAGAGCAATGATTGGCGTTCCAAAAAATGTAAGTATGCTAAAAGCCGCGCCTGTCATTTTTGCCATAGATGCTATTGACCCTAAAGCCATAAGAAGTATAGGCGCTATTATAGGCGCTAATGAGATAAATCCGCTCGGCAATTTCCCATAACTTGCGACAATTTCTTCATAACTTTGAGTGATTGAACCGATGTCTATATCTTCTTTTGATTGAACTTTTTTGCCGACATAATTGGCATAGAAAAAAGCGCCGATAAGAGCGGGTATAGATGCCAAAGCGCCAAGCCCCATCACTAAAAGCAGATTATTGCCTATGCCCAAAGTGTTTGCAGCGGCTATTGGACCGGGCGTAGGCGGGATAAAAACGTGCGAAGCATATAAACCCGTAGACAAAGCCACAGACATTGCGACGCTGCTGACTTTTGTTCTTTTGACGAGCGCTTTGCGTATGGGGTCTAAAATAACAAAGCCTGAATCGCAAAAAACAGGGATAGAAACTACCCAACCCATAATTTGAATTGCAAGCACAGGGCGTTTTTTGCCTACAACCTTTATAACCATATCGGCAAGTTTAAAAGCCGCTCCTGTAGATTCAAGGATTGTCCCTATCAGTGCGCCCAAAATAATCACTATGCCAATGCTGGTAAAAGTCCCTGAAAATCCCGCGCCTATGACATTGGCTATGCCCATAGTTGTTTTTCCATCAACTGTGACATTTACTAGAGGAATGCCCGCTATTAAACCGAAAAGCAAAGATACGGACATTATTGAGATGAAAGGATGGATTTTAAACTTAGAAATCGCCAATACCATAACAATGATTGAAATGACAAAAACTACGATTAACGTTAGACCAGTCATACTGCCTCCTTTTAATGGTGTTCCCTACGCTATACCTTCAAAAATTTCTGTAGCGGACTTCGCCGCTGAAATTTTTGAGATTAAGGAATCGGCAAAACTTCAACACGACTTTCAGTTTTGCCTTTTTTTTATTAAGCGTTATTTGGCGGAGCGGTAGCGCCGACAAATTACGCAAACTGCTACTGTTGATTGTAAGTCGTTCGCTCTGCATTCAAAAAGCCTGTTTTTTGCCACAAGCGGCAAAAGGCTTTTTGAGTTTAGAGGCGCGGGCAGGGCATTGGTTTCTTTCAGAATTGCCCACTCCGCCCGCAATTTATATCCCACCCCTATCCCCGCCCTTTAAAAAGGGCGGGCGAAGGCGGGTATTCCGCTTTTTCTTGCCATACCAACAAAACTACTCACAACTTCTTAATGTTCGGTTTTGCCTCGCTTTCGATTGCTATACCTTCAAATTTGCCTTTTGCTTTTGAAAAGAGAAAGGAAAACGGCAAAATGGATTGCGGTAGCGCTATGTGTTTGCGCACGACGCAATGACACCGTCGGCAACGTCAAAGCCAAACCCCGGGTGTCATTCCGTCGCAAGACGGAATCCCTGTTTGTTATAAAGTGTTCACCGCTGTTTGCCGTTTTCTTTTCAGAGGCAAAGACAAAGGCAAAATAGATTGCGGCAGCGCTATGTGTTTGCGCACGACGCAATGACACCAACAGCGCAGCGCTATGTGTTTGCGCAGCGCTATGTGTTTGCGCCGAGCGCCGGCTTCTATCTAAACCGCTCATCGCACTTGTCTCTATCAGAATTGCGCAGCGCTATGTGTTTGCGCACGACGCAATGACACCGGGGTTCTCGCTTTCCGCAGTTTTTCGCTTCCGCTTTCCCTCTTTCTCAACGCAACCATAAAAAAGGCTTTCGTTTTTTGCAAGAGGCGCTGTCGCGCCAGGTCCCGTTGGCGGCATCCTCGCAAAAGAAATAATCTATTTTTGACATTATAGAGATTTTTTCTTGTTTTATTGCAGGACTATTGTTCAATCCTATCCGCTTGTTTGTAAAATTTATTCCAAAAAACTGCAGAATTCTAAAACATATAAATAGCAAAAGACAAGTTATTATTGTTAATTGATAGAATACCCAAAGCAAATAAAATTTTTATCGGACGGCATAAATGAAAATATTAAATATCGGGTCTCTAAATATAGACAAAGTCTATCGGGTAGAACGCATAGCGATGGAAGGGGAAACTATTTTGAGTTCTCTATATGAAGAGCATTTAGGCGGCAAAGGTTTAAATCAGTCTGCGGCATTAAAAGCGGCGGGCGGAAATGTTTGGCATTGCGGCGCTATAGGATGCGATGGAATAATTTTGAAAGACTTTTTAGACAAATGCGGAGTCAATACTGACTTCATTAAAATTGTAGGGGAAACAAGCGGACACGCCGTAATTCAAGTTGATAAAAACGGCAAAAATTGCATTATAGTTTGCGGCGGAGCAAATCAAAAAATAGAGGAAAGTTTTATAAAAAACACTCTTGAGAATTTCAGTTCGGGCGATTTTTTGCTTTTACAAAATGAAATTTCAAATGCGCCTGCCGCTATTTTAGAAGCGAAAAGAAAACAGATGAAGGTAGTTTTTAATCCTTCTCCGATTACTGCGGAATTATTTGAATACCCGTTAGAATTTGTTGACATTTTTATATTAAACGAAACAGAAGGAAAAGCGTTAAGCAAATGCGCGAGCGGTTTTGAGGATATTTTTAAATCTCTCTGTTTTAAATATCCAAAATCCATTATTGTTTTAACTTTGGGAGAAAAAGGCGTTCTCTTTAAAAGCGGCGGCAAAGAGAGATTGCAAGAGGCGTATAAAGTAAAAGCAGTTGACACTACTGCGGCAGGCGATTCTTTTTGCGGATATTTTGTTTCTGCCATTGCCCAAAACTTCCCGATAGAAAAATCCATTTTATATGCTTGCGCCGCCGCCGCTCTTACAGTAAGCGTAAAAGGAGCCGCTGAAAGCATTCCAAACTTAAAAGATACGGAAAAGTTTTTAAAGAGCGTTTCAGGGAAAGGGCTGAATGCTGAATAAAAGCATTTCAGTTGTTTTGCGGCAGACCCAAAAAATATAAAAAAGATTTGACATTTATGCCGTCAGATATAAAAAGAAAAGAACTCTTGCCGCGCTATAAATGCGGCAAGAGTTCTTTTCTTTTGCTGTGGTTTTGCTGTCTTTTATTCTTATTACAGAAAAATCTTTAAAGTTGTCTTTGTTCAAAAAACGGACTTCTCGCAGGTTTTGCCAAATATGTTTTAAGTTCGCCGTCAAGTTTAAACACAGATATTGAAAAACCAGACATCTCCATAGAAGTCGCAAATTCGCCGACATAAACATTAAATACTTTCGCTCCTGTCTTTTTAATTAAGGCATTTACTTTTCTATAAACTATATAGAGTTCTTCTTTTGGAGTAGCGCCTAAACCGTTGATTAAAACTGAAATTTCATCGTTTTGTTTTAACGGCATATCGGCTAAAATTTGTTCCATCATTTTTGACACAACAGAATCCGCATTTTCAAGTTTTGTCCTCGCTATGCCCGGCTCGCCGTGTATGCCCATACCTATTTCCATCTCATCTTCGCCTATATTAAATGAAGGCGTTCCTATTTCTGGAATAGTGCAAGGAGAAAGAGCGACGCCTATAGTTCTTACATTTGCCGCCGCTTTTTGCGCTACTTTTTTAACTGCTTCTAAATCTGCTCCTTCCTTTGCCGCCGCTCCCGCCGTTTTAAAGACATAAAAAATCCCGGCAACGCCCCTTCTTTTATTTTCTTCGCCTTTTGGAGCAGAAGCGACATCGTCTGCGCCTAATATGTGAGATGTTTTTATATTGTCCGTCTCAGCCAATTCAGAAGACATTTCAAAATTCATAATGTCGCCCGTATAATTTCCATAAACATATAAAACGCCTTTTCCGCAATCTATAGCCTTTGTTACTTTTAATATCTGTTCAGGGCTTGGCGATTGAAAAACGCCGCCGATAGCGCAGCCGTCAAGCATACCATCGCCGACATAACCCATAAAAAGCGGCAAATGCCCGCTGCCGCCGCCGGACATCAGAGATACTTTATTCTCTTTTTGGGCGCGGACAATGCTGCGCAATTCTCCCGCTGTGGAAAGTTGGTCGGGGTGAGCGGCTAAAATCCCTTCTAACATTTCATCTACAAAGTTTTTTGGGTCATTTAAAAATTTTTTCATTTCTTCCTCCTATGGATTTATTTGGTTTTATTACATCCGTTTAAAACTTCTATCAAATACTGCAAGAAGCGCAAAAGCATTTAAATTATCCGCTGCATTTGCCTGCGGACAAAATTCTTATTGTTTATTTTGATTATGCATTGCCTTTATATGCTTGACTATCGCAGGCACTATCAAAGAAATAATTGAGACCGACAATAAAACAATGCAAATGGGATTTGTAAAAAAGGGGCTATAACTCCCCATAGTGATGGCAAGCGTTCGGCGCAGATTTGCTTCTAAAAGCCGTCCTAATAATAGACCTAAAACAAGGGGACCGGCGGGAAAATCCATCTTTTTTAGAATAAAGCCCAAAATGCCCGCTATTGCCATAGCGATAATGTCCATATAGGAATTATTTATGGCAAATGAGCCTAAAAAACAACACATTGTCACAGATACCCAAAGAGTTTCTTTTTTTATACGCAAAATTTTCGGATAAATTTTTGAAGTCAATAAACCGAAAATACAAATCACTATGTTTGCGATAATAAGTTGCGCTATTAGGGTCATTACAAAAGGCTTATTTTCTACAAACATTTGAGGACCCGGGGTCATTCCATACATCATCAAAGAGCCTATAAGTATAGCGGTCACGGCATCGCCCGGAATGCCCAGCGAGAGCATTGTGGTCATAGCGCCGCCTATTACAGCATTATTTGAAGTGCAAGAGACAGATAAACCCTCTATAGAGCCTTTGCCGTATTCGCTTTTATGTTTAGACATTCTTTTGCACTGACCCCAACTAATAATTGAGGCTATATCTCCGCCGGCGCCGGGTATTACGCCTATAATTACTGAAATAATGCTTGCAAAAATATTGAAAGGAAATACCTGTTTCAATTCTTTAAAGTTAAGAAATGATTTGTTTGATTTTTCAATAGAGACAATCTCGGCTTTTTCATCTTTTCTATTAGTATAAACTTGAAACAAAATCTCTCCTATTCCAAATAGCCCTATCATCACAGGAACAAAACTGATGCCGTCTAACAGCATAGGATAATCAAAGGTATATCTTTTGAAAGCGTGTATAGCGTCTAAACCGATAGTTGATATTAAAAGCCCTACAAAACCGACAAGAAGCCCTTTGACAGGCTTATCGCCTGAAACTGCCGCCATCATAGTAAGCCCAAAAAAAGCGACAACGGCATATTCTGCGGGTCCAAAACGCAGGGCAAAATCAGCCAAAGGGAAAGCGAAAAAAATCAAACAAAAAGAACTAAATACGCCTCCTAATGCGCTAAAAACAGTGTTTATATTTAAGGCAAGGCGCGCCATTCCTTTTTGACTTAAAGAATAACCGTCAAAAGTAGACGCCATAGAGGCGGGAGTGCCGGGAGTGTTTATGAGGATTGCTGAAATTCCGCCCGACCATATAGCCGCATTATAGACGCCTATAAGCATTGCAAAACCGCAAGCGGGCTCAAGCCAAAAAGAAATAGGCGTTAGAACAGCCACGCCCATAGTGGCAGTTAGACCCGGCAAAGTTCCTATTAAGGCGCCGGATACTACGCCTACGATTAAGTAAAAAAACACTTGAGGATGCAAGACGCCGATAAAAGCAGATACCCATTCCATTGTTTATTCCTTTTGGCAATGTTTTGGAGCGCATATCAACTGCATTTCTTGTCTTTCTGTCTTTCTGTCTTTCTGTCTTTCTATCTTTCTGTCTTTCTATCTTTCTGTCTTTCTATCTACAGCATTACAGCATTACGTGCAAAAATTTTTCAAAAATAAAATAGGCGCAAAGAGTAAACAGTATTGAAAAAATAATGTTAAACCTCCAACTCCTTTGATAAAGACGGTTTAAAAAAATTAGGAAGGCGATAGAGAGCGGAACAAATGGGATAAACATAAAAAGAACGGCATAGATAACTATCGCTGCGCCTGTAAGAAGCAGCGTTGGAAAATTTGCGCGCTCAATTTCATTTGTTTGGAAGTATTTTTCTTTGCGTTTTATGTAGGAGATTGAAAGGACTAAACTTAAGGCAATAACTGCAGAGGATACGATAATTGGGAAATAGCCTGGACCCGGAGTGCCGTCGGCAGAAGCGCCGGGGAAGCCGAGCGCCAGCAACATAAAAAATAATGCCGCCGCTATACAACAAAGACAGAAAATAATGCCTGATTTGGTCATTGTTGCCCCCAAAAATCTGCGCTGGGGCGCTTTGATTTTAAAGATATTTAAGCGCCCCGCCGCATTAAAAAAACTCTATCTTAAATTTAAAGACGGAATCTGTTCTTGATACCATTGCGCCTGCTCATTTGCAAATTTTTGAGCATCAGCCGCGCTCAAATATGCCGGGGTCAATCCGTATTTTACGCAAAGGTCTTTAAATGCCTGCGATTCTACGGCTTTTTTATAGGCGGCTTCCAATATCTGCACAATTTCTTCAGGGGTTTTCAAAGGAACGGCAAAAGCGCCCCAACCCATAATTTCAACATTTAACTTTAAATCTTTAAAAGAGGGGACTTTCGGATAAAGAGAGGAACGCTGATTGTCAACTATGGCAAGGACTCTTAATTTTCCGCTTTCAACGCCGGCTTTTACTTCGCCGGGCGCTACTGTTGCTATATCTACATGCCCTCCCATTACGGCAGTAGCAGCCGCTGTGCCGCTGTCAAAAGGGACATGATTAAATTTAACGTCTGCGGCTCTTTCTATTCCAACAGCGGCAAAATGCCAAATAGAGCCGGTGCCTGAATTGCCAACTTTTAATTTGCCCGGATTATTTTTTGCATACTTAACTAAATCCGCAAAAGTTTTAAACGGGGAATTTGCATTTACGGTGACGGTAGCGGGCAAAGTCATAGCCCTGCCTATATACCTGATATCTTTCGGCTCAAGTTTGGTAAAGCCCAAAGGTTTTACCATAGCGTTTTCAACGGGAACATACATTAAAGTGTATCCGTCGGCTTTCCGAGACGCTAAATATTCAAAAGCCACAGCGCTTGAACCGCCCGGTTTATTTGTCACAATTATCGGAACGCCTAATTCCGCTTCCATTTCTTTAGCGATAAATCTTGTCACGGTGTCGCTTGTGCCGCCGGCGGAATAACCGACAACTACTGTAATTTGCTTTGACGGAAACTTAGCCGGCGCGGCAAACAAACTCCCTGAAAACAAAAAACTACAACACAAAACAGCGATGAGTTTTTTCATAACCACTCCTTTCCTTATTTTATTTCCCGCCTCCGCTTACTTCCCTTGGAGCCGGAATAGAAATATAAATTTGATGTGTGGATATTGAATAATGCCGATTGAAATTTAGCCGCGGAAGTCTAATAACTGTGAATTATTTAGTAAATACTTTGCAAAAACTAATAATTAAATTAGTAAATGTCAAGCAATAATTTACTCAATTATTTAGAAGATTGTCTTATAATAATCTCGCCTGATAAAATAATTTTTTGACTTTTATACATTTTTCTATCGTTAATTTGCCGAAAGAGAGCCGAAACGCTTACCCGCCCTATGTCAAACTTTGGAACAGAAATAGTAGTAAGCGATGGATTTATAAGAGAACTAGCGGGAATATCGTCAAAACCGCCTATTGAAATATCCAAGGGTATATCTATCCCAATGCTTTGCAATGCCTCTATAGCGCCTATAGCCACAATATCATTGATGGCAAAAAAAGCGGTGGGAAGTTTTTTGCAAAGTTTGACCCGCTCTAAAATAGATTGGCGCGAAGTTTCAAGAGTAGAGCCGACCTCAAACATCCATTCTTGTTTAAATTCAATTCCTAAAAATTCAAGCGCCTTTATAAAAGATTTTTTCCTGCGCAAGAAATTGCTTGCGTGTTCGCAGTAAAACATTCCTATTTCAGTATGTCCGCAGTCTTTAAAATACTTTATCATCTGAAAAGTCATATTCTCATTGTCCATAGTTGCAAAATCGTATTGTTCAAAATCAAAAACGCTGTCAAGAAATACAAAAGGTTTTTTAAGATTTCCAAAAAGTTTTATATCGCTTTCTGAAAATTCTGTTGACAAAATAATGCAGCCTGCGATATTTTGATAAGCGTTTATTTCGTCATAAACGCTTTGCAATGGAATACTGCTGAAAGCCGCCACCTGAACATCAAATCCGTTTGCGCTTGCTTCTTCAATAATGCCGTCTAGATAATCTGATATAAAAGCATTATGGCGGTCATTTACTATCTGTCCGTGTTTTGCAATTTTACAGAACAAAATCGTCCCTTTGCCGAGCGTTTTTGAGGATTTAGCGGCTATTTCATATCCGTTTTCCCGCAGAAGAGCGGATATTTTTAATCTTGTCTCTTCGCTTACTCCCGGTTTCCCGTTTAAAACTATAGAGATGGTAGATTCTGAAACATTTGCAATTTTTGCGATTTCTTTATTAGTTAATTTAGCGATATTATTGCCCCTTTAAAAATTATTAAGAATCAAAAACTGATGCAGTCAAATAACTATTTTATACGGCTTTCATAATCTTTAAGCGCTTTATCCATCTGGTTTTTTTCTTCCTGCGTTAAATCTAACGCGGGCGCTCTCATAAAACTTTGCGGAAGTCCCTGTCTTTCTAATGCATATTTAAAAATCGCCATATTTGAGCCGTTTTTTGTGATTTCACAAATTTCTGCCGTAAATTTTTGGGCGGCTTGCGCTCCTTTCAAATCGCCTTTTTGAAATTTTTCATATACCTCTACAAACTTTGAAGGACCTGCATTGACGCAGCCCGTAACCGTTCCATCGCAACCCATCGCCAAAGCCGGCAAAAAAAGCCTATCTGAGCCTACAACTACTGAAAAATTCCCGCCATTGCATAAAAGATAATCTTTTACTCTTACGAAATCAGGATAACTATACTTTACGCCTATTATATTTTTAGTCCTTTTTAATATGCGTTCAATGATTTCCGGTTTTATATCGTTTCCCGCGCATTGCGGTATGCAATAAATATATATGGGAAAATCATCGGGCAAAGCCTTTGATACGGATACATAAAACTCTTCCATTTCTTTATCATTGACGCAAAAAAACTGAGGCGTCACAACGCCTATGCCGTCAGCGCCTATAGAATGAGCGTGTTTTGAAAGTTCTATCGTTTCTTTTGTAGTCATAGCGCCGGTGTGGATAAAGACATCAATCCTTTTGTCTGCCTGCGCAACTACCGTCTCGGCTATAAGTTTGCGCTCATTGGAACTCAATTTTAAACATTCTCCCGTAGTTCCCGTAGGATATAGGCAATGGACGCCGCTTTTAATCAAAAAATCCGTATAGGCTTTTACAATCCTAATATCTACCTTATCCTCTTTGTCAAAAGGCGTGACCATTGCTGTAATTACTCCGTGCATTTTTTTCATAGACTCTCCTTTTTATACGCTTAATGTTTTAGCGATGCTTTGTATTAAAATAAGAACCGCTCTGCCGCCAGGGTCCTCTAATCCTTTAGTTTTTTCTCTAAATACAGCCGCTTTTCCGCGTTGAGAAATTAAATTTTTACTCAACAATGCGCCTCTTTCAGCGCCCTCTTGCGCTATTTTCCAAATTTCAAAAATGCTATCGCCTTTATATTCTTTCATAGATTCTACAGCCGGCAGCAATACATCTATTATTGTCTTTTCGCCCGGTTTTGCTTTTCCGCGGTCAATAATTCCATTCAAAAAAGATTCTAAAAAAACTTTCATATCCTCAGCGTTTAAAGAAGTTTTGCTCAATAATGCTTTCCCCGCGCGCATCAGTCCGCTGCCCATAAGAGTTCCCATTGTGGAAGGAGCATTTTTCACAATAGAGGCTCCCGCTTTTACAAAAATATTTCCGACATCTTTATCGTCTATATTTTTAATGTCTTCAAAAGCGGCGGCAAAACCTTTTTCCATAGTAATACCTAAATCCCCATCGCCTATTAGCCTGTCTAAATTTATTAAAACTTCTTTGTTGGCAGACATATCTGCGGCAAGATTTTCTAACACTTTCTTTGCAGTTTGAGCATCCATAAAAAACTCCTCCTTCTTATTTATTAGTTTATTAAACAGATAATAACCCTACTTAAACTTGAGCGGTTTTTTAATAAATACCTCTAAATATCTACTAAATTTAAATTGATAATTCAAAAAGCAAAGGCTAAAAGGAAAATATCTTTTTTCAGTTAGAATATGATTCTTGAGTTGCCCTCTATATTGAGGCAACTCAAGAAGGCGGGAATCCCTGTTTGTTATAAGATTTTCACCTTTTTGCCTTTTGCTTTTGAAAAGAGAAAGGAAACGGCAAAATGGATTGCGGCAGCGCTATGTGTTTGCGCGCGCCGCAATGACACCATCGGCGGCGTCAAAGCCAAACCCAGTGTGTCATTGCCCAAACCCAAGGTGTCATTCCCGCGAAGGCGGGAATCCCTGTTGCCTTTGCCGTTAAACTAATAAGTCAGCAAGCTGACACCAAGAAGCAAAGTCGGCAATACGCTGACAAATTACTCAAGAGTTGCAATCACAAGCGGTAAAGCAACTGGAGTTGCCATCTGTAATTGGAGGCAACTCAATTTTGCCTTTGCCTTTGAAAAGGAAACGGCAAAAAGCGGTGAACGCCTTATAATAAACAGGGATTGCGGCTTCCGCCGCAATGACACCATCGGCGACGCAAAAGCCCAACCCGGGTGTCATTCCCGCGAAGGCGGGAATCCCTGTTGTCTTTGCCTTTGCCGTTGCCTTTGAAAAAAAAACGGCGGAAAGCGGTGAACGCCTTATAATAAACAGGGATTGCGGCTTCCGCCGCAAATGACACCCGGACTTATGCTTTTTGCTTTTGTTTAAAATGGATTCCCGCGCTCCGCGCGAGAATGACAACGATGGCAAACGGCAAAAATGGATTGCGGCAGCGCTATGTGTTTGCGCAGCGCTGTGCGTTTGCGCAGCGCTATGCGTTTGCGCCGAGCGCCGGCTTCTATCCAAACCGCTCATCGCATTTGTCTCTATCAGAATTGCGCACGACGCAAATGACACCAGGACAGTGTCATTCCGTCGCAAGACGGAATCCATTTTGCCGTTGTCGTTGTTGTGAAAAAGAAAAAGAAAACGGCAGAAAGCGGTGAACACCTTATAATAAACAGGGATTGCGGCTTCCGCCGCAATGACACC
>JAIRQB010000251.1 GCA_031256695.1 Elusimicrobiota bacterium
TCTGTTGACAAAGAATGGAATCCGCAATATCACGCTTTGCTTACTGAATTTAAAAAATTGACGGGAATATCCGGGATTTTAAACACTTCATTTAACCTGCACGGCGAGCCTGTCGTCTCAAATTTTGTAGATGTAATACACACTATGGACAATTCAAAACTCAAATACGCCCTCATCAATAATTTTTTAGTTGAGAAAAAGGATAAAGAATGATTGCTAAAGATTTTTTAGATTTTAAAGGCTTGCAGTTTTTTGGAGATGAAAATACAAAGGTAGAAAGCATTTCTTACGATTCAAGAGCCGTCGGCTCAAATTGCGCTTTTTTCGCTTTAAACGGGCATTTTACAGACGGCGCAAACTTTATAAAAGAGGCTTTAGACAAAGGCGCAAGTCTAATAATCTCTCAAACTAAACAAGAAATTTCAGCGCCGCAAATAGTTGTAGAGAATGTTTTAGAGTTTATGGCTTTTTTCAGCGCTAAATTTTACGGACGCCCAGATAAAGAACTTAAAATAATAGGCGTCACAGGCACTAATGGAAAAACAAGTTTTACCTATATGTTAGAGAGCATTCTCTCTCAAAACGGGATTTCTTGCGCGGTTTTTGGAACTATAAATTACAGATACGGCGGCAAAACAATAGAGGCGCAAAACACAACTCCGCAATCTGCAGACCTTTATAGAATGATGAGAGAAGCGGCAGACCTCGGGGTGAAATGTCTCATTATGGAAGTGTCCTCGCATTCTTTAGTTTTAGGGCGCATTTTAGGAATAGAATTTGATATAGCGGTTTTTACGAATTTAACGCAAGACCATTTAGATTTTCATAAAGATATGGACGATTATTTTAAGGCTAAATTGTCGCTCTTTAATTCTTTGGAAAATCAAAGACAAAAGAGCAATATCAAGTATGCTATAATCAATGCCGACGACAAATATGGACGGAGAATTGCAAAAACCCTCAAAAAATCAGAAATAAAATTATACAGCGTAAAAGAAACTGCCGCAGATTTCAGAGCAGAAGATATTGAAGTCAAATTGAGCGGCAGTTTTTTTAATATATTGCTTGACGGCGGTAAAATCCCTATTGAGATAAAACATTTAGGGCTGCACAATGTCTACAATGCTCTTGCAGCCGCCGCCGCCGCTTTTGCCGCAGGAATTGACAAAGACAAAATAGCGCGCTCTTTAATTTCTATGCCGCAAGCGCCGGGTCGTCTTGAAAGAGTTGATACGAAAGATTTAGGTTTTGAAATAGCGGTAGATTATGCTCACACAGAAGACGCTTTAAAAAATGTTTTGTCGGCGCTAAATGAAATGAAACAAAATAAAATTATTTCAGTCTTCGGCTGTGGCGGGGACAGGGACAGGACAAAAAGACCTAAAATGGGGAAAATTGCGGCGCAAATGAGCGCCTTTGTTTTTGTGACATCCGACAATCCAAGGACAGAAGACCCGGCGCTGATTATTTTAGATATTGAATTGGGCATAAAAAGAGCGGGGCTTACAAATTTTAGAGCGGTAGTTGACAGGGAAACAGCCATAAAAGAAGCGGTGATGTCTGCTGAGAAGGGCGATATAATTCTTATAGCCGGCAAAGGACATGAGAATTATCAAATTATAGGCAGAGAAAAAAGACATTTTGACGACAAGGAAATAGCGGAAAAATATATTGAATTAAGACGCAGAGAAAATTTAGACGGCAAAAGAGAAAAACAACAGGAGTTTGATTTTCAATGAGAAATTTTTATGTAAAAGACATACTCAAATCTTGCAATGGACAACTCATATCAGGACGGCAAGACTATCCAATAAACAACATATCCATAGACTCAAGAACGATTCAAAAAGGCGCTTTCTTTTTCGCTTTAAAAGGCGCAAATTTTGACGGGCATAATTTTATCTCTCAGGCTGTTGAAAAGGGCGCCGCAGGCATAATTTTTGAAAATTATGAAAATATCCCTCTTGATATTGCCGCTATAAAAGTTGAAAACACTTTGACGGCATTGGGTCTTGCGGCAAAAGCCTATAGGAGACGTTTTAAGAATATAAAAATTGCCGCTATTACAGGCTCTAATGGAAAAACCACTACAAAAGAAATGCTCTATTCAATTCTTTCGCGCAAGGCAAAAACAGCGGCAAATAAAGGAAATTTCAATAATCAAATAGGGCTTCCTCTGTCGCTTTTTGAATTAGACGAGGATTGCAAATATGCAGTTTTTGAACTCGGCACTTCCGGCTTCGGCGAGATTGACGTTTTAGGCTCAATTTTATCGCCAAATGCCGCCGCAATTACAAATATAGGCTATTCCCACCTTGAAAGTTTTGATTCCCCCGCAGGCGTCTTTAAAGAGAAAGTCAATTTATTCAAATATATAGACAGAAAAGGTTTTGCGGCTTTAAACATTGACGATGTTTTTTTAAGCCGAGTAGAGCGCGGCGGTTTTTATAAAAGTTTAACTTTTGCTGTTTCTAAAGAAGCCGATGTCTATGCAAATACATTTTCTTTTGGAGAAAGCGGGTCATCTTTTAAACTTCATTACGGCGCTGAAAACATTGATATAAAAATACCGCAAATAGGAACTTGTTTTATACAAGACTCTGTCTGCGCCGCCGCTATAGCGATAGGCTTTGGTTTTTCTTTGTCTGATATAAAAGAAGGACTTTCAAA
>JAIRQB010000039.1 GCA_031256695.1 Elusimicrobiota bacterium
TTTGTTTTTATGTTTGGCATTGTCGGCTTTTATTTTCATCTCTTGTCAGGGCAAAAAAAGCGCTTCTAATAAATTGACAGTCTATACCCCTCACAATGAAGAGCATACAAATGCTTTGATTGGAGAATTTGAAAAAGAAAGCGGCATCAAGGTTGAAATTATAGCGGTAGGCATAGGCGAAGTGTTTAAGAGATTGAAGTCTGAAACGGCAAACCCCATAGCCGATGTCGCTTGGGGCGGAGTTTTCTCAATCTATATGGACAATTTAGATTTGTTTGAAGATTATGTGTCGGCAAATAACAATGACCTCCCCGCTCCATATAGAAACAAAGAGGGAAAAGTCACTATTTTTTGCCTTGACGGGAGTTTATTGATTGTAAATACCAATCTAATAGGCGATATTAAAATTGAAGGATACAGTGATTTAATCAATCCAAAACTTAGCGGGAAAATTATTATGGCAGACCCCGCCGCATCAGGCTCTTCTTTTGCCCACTTAATCAATATGCTCTACGATATAGGCGGAGATGTCAACAATCAAAAAGGCTGGGATTTTGTCAAAAAAATGCTCTCTATAAACAAAGGCAAAATAGCGGGTTCTTCGGGTGGAGTGCCTAAAACAGTAGCGGACGGCGAATATATTTTAGGGCTTTCTAACGAGGACAATTCAATAAATTATGTCAGAAATAATGCCCCCGTCAAACTCGTCTATATGAAAGAGGGAGTGAGTTTCAATACAGCCGCTATGGGCATAGTCAAAGGCGCTAAAAATCTTGACAATGCAAAAAAATTTGTTGATTTTATGACAAGCAAAAAAGCGCAAGAGATTTACGGCTCTAAAACAACAGTCAGACCCATAAGAGACGATGTAGCGGTAGGCGATTATATGAAGCCGTTAAAAGACATTAAAATAATTGAAGTTGACACGGTTTATGTGAACGCCCACAGGCAAGAAATACTTGATAAATATAAACAAATTTTCACTTCTGTAAATAAATAAAAGATAAAAAAGCAGACTTAAACAAAGAGCGGCAAAAACGCAAAACGCTTTTGCCGCTCTTTTAGATAGAAGTTAAATAAGCGCAGACAACTAGTTTTTTGTTGTTAGACGATAAATCATTTCACATATAGATTTAGGAATAAAAAAAATAAAAACAGCCTGAAAATTATGAGATTGTCAAAATTGAGAAATAAGAGAAATAAGAAATGAAAAAAATAAAAACTTTATTCTATTGCCTTTTTGCCGCAGATATAGCGGCGGGCATTGCCGTGTCTTTAATAAAAAATGCAGCGGCAGGAATTATTACAGCGACAGTTTTGCTTGTAATAAATATATCAGTCTATGCCGTATTTTTAAAAATGGAGAAAATAAATGGACAAACAAGAACAGATAAAAAAAGCAAAACTCTATAAGAAAATGTTTTTAACCTCTACGCTTTTCGGCGCAATCGGCATATATGCCCTCTATAAAGAAATACAAATTTTGTATTGGATAGCCTTGCCTATCTGGGCTATACTTGCCGTAACTGTTAGAGTGATGATTATAAGAGACAGAAAGAAAATGAAAGATGAATTGAAATAAAAGCAAAGCAACAGGAGAAAAAATGTTTTACGATATTATTGCTAAATATAAAAATTTTGATTTTAAAGGTTTTGCAGACAGCGTCTTGGAAGCGCAAATCAAAGACGTTTTGCAAAAAGACGAAATGTCTGATATGGATTTTTTAACTCTGCTGACGGATAAAGCCGCTCCGCATTTAGAGGAAATTGCTCAAAAAGCCTCCCGAATTTCTATCAATCATTTTGGAAAATCCATTCTGCTGTATGCGCCTCTATATGTCTCAAATTTCTGCGTCAACAACTGCATCTATTGCGGTTTTTCTACGAGAAATAATATAGACAGAAAGGTTTTAACTTTAGAGGAAGTTGAGGAAAATGCAAAAATCGTCTCATGCTACGGCATAAGGCATATTTTACTTGTGACAGGAGAGAGCAAAGTAAAAACTTCTATCGCTTATTTAAAAGAATGCGTAAGTATTTTAAAAAGATATTTTGACGGCATAGACATTGAGATTTATCCGCTTGAAGAAGAAGGATATAGACAATTAGGCGAAGCGGGCGTTGACGGGCTTACTATTTTTCAAGAAACTTATAACGAGGATTTATATAAAGTCCTTCACACAAAAGGCGCAAAGACAGATTATAGATTTAGGCTTGACGCTTGCGACAGAGCGGGCAGAGCAGGATATAGAAATTTAACCATCGGCGCTCTCTTGGGTTTAAATGATTTTATAAGCGAAGTTTTCTTTTTAGGGCTTCACGCAAAATATCTGCAAGAGACTTTCCCTTCAAGCGATATAGGCGTTTCTTTTCCGCGCCTTCGCGCCGCTGAAGGAAATTATCAGCCCCGCGCAATAATTACAGATAAAAATCTCGTCATAGCAATCTGCGCTATAAGACTTTTTATAAATAGAATAGGCATAGCGGTATCAACAAGAGAAAACAATATTTTGAGGCAAAATTTAATAGGGCTTGGAATTACAAAAATGTCTGCGGCTTCAAGCGTAAAAGTGGGCGGCTATGCAAAGAGGGAAAATTCTACGGGGCAATTTGAAGTAAGCGACCATTCTTCAGTAGAAGATGTCAAAAAAATGATTTATCAAAAAAATTATCAGCCTATAATGTCTGACCATTCGGGGCTGCTTCTATGAAAAAAAATTTACCGCAAGGGCTATACGCTATCACAGCGGAAGATTTTTCAAAAGGCAGAGACAATATAGAAGTCGTCAAGGCTATGCTTGACGGCGGCGTAAAACTCCTGCAATACAGAGATAAAGAGAAAAGCAAACTAGATAAGTTTAGGCAATGCGAAAAAATTAGAGCCTTGACAAAAGAATATGACGCCTGCTTTATAGTAAATGACGACATTGACATAGCCCTGTCTGTTGAAAGCGATGGAATTCATTTAGGGCAAGGCGACCTTCCTATACAAAAAGCGAGAGCAATAGCAGGGGCGGATATGATAATTGGTCTTTCAACGCATAGCCCGCAACAGGCAAATGAAGCGGTTCAAAACGGCGCAGATTATATAGGCGTAGGACCCATTTTTAAAACTTTCACAAAAAAAGATGTAGTTGACCCCGTCGGTTTTGAATATTTAGATTTTTGCGTCAAAAATATAAGAATTCCAAAAATCGCAATAGGCGGCGTCAAAATTTCCAATTTAGAAAGCATTTGCAAATATAGACCTGAAAACATCTGTTTGGTGACAGAAATAGCAGGCGCCGATGATATAGCGAAAACCGTTTCGCAAATCATCAAAATAATCGGCGACAATAATTAAGAGAGGCGCTTTTTATGCTTTATTATTTTCTTTTTCCGTTGACTAAATTTTTCTCCCCGTTTAATGTTTTCCAATACATCACTTTTAGAATGGGCGGCGCTGTTTTGACAAGTCTTTTGATATGCATTATTTTTGGGAAATTTTTTATAGCCAAAATGCACGCTTTCAAAATCCATCAAATTATAAGGAATGACGGACCATCCGCGCATCAAACAAAAAGCGGCACTCCTACTATGGGAGGCGCGCTTATTTTGTTTTCTATACTCGTTTCCGCTCTTTTATGGACAAGGCTTGACAACACTTTTATCCTTATGCTGATGTTTGCCGCTTTATTTTTGGGCGCAATCGGCTTTACAGACGATTATTTGAAACTTGTAAAAAAGAATTCAAAAGGAGTATGCGCAAAAAGCAAATTATTCTGGCAAACTCTGCTGGGCGCTTTTACAGCCGCAGTAATTTATTTTGCTCCGCCCAATGGCGCTTATCTTACATCTATAAATATCCCTTTTTTAAAAGAAGTTTTTATAAATCTTTCTTTCTTTTATTTTCTATTTGTCATAATTGAAATTGTAGGCAGTTCAAATGCTGTAAATTTGACAGACGGATTAGACGGTCTGGCTATAGTCTGCATTATAATCGCTTCTTTTACTCTGGCGCTTTTCGCTTATTTTGCAGGTCACGCCAATATCGCAAATTATTTAAAAATAGTTCACGTCTCAGGCGCGGGAGAAATAGCGGTTTTTCTTTTTGCAACAGCGGGAGCGGGGCTTGGTTTTCTGTGGTATAACTCGCACCCAGCCGAGATTTTTATGGGCGATACGGGCAGTTTATTTTTAGGCGCAGTGCTGGGAATGTCGGCAGTCTTTATAAAACAAGAATTGATTCTTTTGCTTTTAGGCGGGATTTTTGCCGCAGAAGCGCTGTCTGTTTTGATACAAGTATTAGTCTATAAAAAGACAAAAAAAAGAGTTTTTAAAATGGCGCCTCTGCATCATCATTTTGAAATGATGGGGTTTAAAGAGACAAAAGTGACAGCCCGTTTTTGGATTATTGGAATAATACTCGCTCTGCTCTCTTTTGCTTCGCTTAAATTGAGGTAAAAATGAAAAAAATAAAAAAAATTTCCGTATTAGGACTTGGAAAAAGCGGAACGGCGGCGGCAAATTTAGCCGTCAAATTAAAATATAACGTTTTAGCCAGCGATGCGGGCGCGGAAAGAGAAATAAAAGGTCTTGACAAAAAAGTAAAGTTGGAATTTAACGGACATAGCGAAAATGTTTTAGACGCGGACTTCATTGTTAAAAGCCCAGGCATACACAGAGATATAAATATCATCAAGAAAGCGCAAAAAAGAAAAATTCCAATCATTAGCGAATTGCGCTTTGCCCTTGACCATTCAAAATTTAAAATGCTCATAGCGGTTACCGGGACAAATGGAAAGACTACTGTAACAGACCTTATTTCAAAAATAATAAAAAAACGCTGTAAACATTCTTTTGCGGCAGGCAATATAGGCTGTCCGCTTTCAAAGAAAGTTTTGCAAACTTCGCGCGATACGGTTATAACAGCCGAAGTTTCAAGTTATCAACTTGAAGACACGCCGAATTTCCATTGCCGAATTGCTGTCTTGCTGAATATAACTCCCGACCATCTGGAACATCACAAAACTTTTTCAAATTATATCAGGGCAAAAAAAAATATTTGCATAAATCAAAAGAATACGGATTTTGCCATAGCAAATTATGACGATAAAATTTGCAGGCGTCTTGCGCAAGAGTCAAAAGGCGCAAAAGTTTTTTTCAGTTTGCGCTCCTTAAAAGAAGGAGTTTATTTTGAGGATGGAAAAATAATTTTTAAATTCAAAAATAAAGAGCAAAGCATAAATCCTAAAATCAGACTTGCGGGAAAACACAATATAAGCAATATCTTGGCGGCTTGCGCCGCCGCTTTTTGCGCGAGCATAGATTTAAAAACTATAGAAAATACAATATCCTCTTATAAAGGAATGCCGCACCGAATAGAATTTGTAAAAAAAATAAACGGCGCTGATTTTTACAATGATTCAAAATCAACAAATGTAGATTCAACAAAAACTGCGCTGGAGGCTTTTGAAGGGAATATAATTTTGATAATGGGCGGACGGGATAAAGGTTTTCCGTATACTCCTTTAAAAGAATTGATAAAAGAAAAAGTAAAGGCGGCTCTTTTGATAGGAGAAGCGGCGGAAAAAATAAAAAGCGATTTGTCGGAAATTTCTTTTATTGATTGCGGCGATTTAAAAAACGCTTTTCAAAAAGCGGCAGATTTATCTAAAGAAGGCGATATTGTTTTACTCTCTCCCGGCTGCGCCTCTTTTGACCAATTTAAGAATTTTGAGGAAAGAGGGGATTTTTTTAAAAGTTTGGCGCTGTCAAGGAAAAGTTGAAAAGTTGATAATTGCAGATTGCAGTTATTAAAGCCGAATGTCAAACTTTCGCAGACGAAGTTTGCCGAAAGCAAAGGCGGGCAAAGTTCAAAATTAAGGATTGGAAAATTGAGGGGAAAATGGAAAAAAGAAGCGGTTTTAAAACTTTTATAATTTTTTTAGCGTTTATTGCGATAGCGTATTTTGCGGCTTTTAAGTTTTTTATAAGCGATGATGTTTTAATGCGGCAAGCGCAAAGGGCGGCTTCAATTCTGTTCAATAGGGATATTAGAGCAACTTCTATGTCGCTGTCGCCGTTGGGCGCTTTTAAAGCGAGAAATGTGTCCGTATCTTCCCGCGGCGGTTTTCAAAACGGCAAAATGGGTTCTATAGAATCTGCCTCGGCTCAAACGGCGCTTCTTAATGTTTTCAATAGAAAACTCGTTTTAAAAAATTTAGAAATAGACGGTTTTGACATAAGTTTCGGCAAGAAAAGTTTGAAAAATATTCAAATTTCAAAATACGAGTCTTTATTTAGACAGATGATAAATAAAAACGCTTGGGGACGTCTTGTAGAAAACGGATTTGAGATTAAGAATTTAAATATCTCAAACGGAAACGCTTTGTTAAAAATGAAAAATCAAAATATCCGCTTTAGAAATATATCTATAAAGTCAAACAGATTATACGGCGGCTCTTTTATTGACGGAGAACTTTCTTTTGACATAGAAAGGACTGATTCCAAAACCAAAACCCATATCAGTTCAACTTTTACCTACAATAAAAGAGAAAAGATTTTGCAATTTAAAAATATATCAGCCTCTTCGCTTTCTTTGCGCGGGAATTTCACTTTAAAGTTTTTACAAAATACAGCCGAGTCTGAATATGAAATAACAATACAAAAGAGCGATTATCAGAAATTAGAAGATATGCTCGGCAAAGGACTGCTGCCTAATATTGACAAAAATTCAAAATCAAAAGAGATTACAATCTCAAACAGATAAACTCCTATCAACTTCCTTCATCAGTTTTCCGCTTTCAATATAAATCACTTCTTCGCAGATATTGACGGTTAAATCTGCAATCCTCTCTAAATTGCTTACTATATTCATCAATTCAACAATCAAATAAGCGGTCTTTTGGTCAGTCATATAGTCTTCTAACTCTCTGATTATTTTTCCTTTATATCCGTCTATTTCATCGTCAAGGTTTAAGATGCTCTCGGCAAGAGTTTTGTCTTGATTTACAAAAGCAAAAATTGCCTCTCTTAGCATATCTATGGCAAGAGTATTCATTTTTGGAAGGTCTATATAAGATTTTACGGGCAAAGCGGTATTTAAAATAAGACCGCTTTCTGCGATATTTACGCAATGGTCGCCTATTCTTTCTAAATTGCCGCTCATCTTTATAAGACCGATGATAATCCTCAAATTCTTAGCCATAGGCTGAAACTTCGCTATAGCGTTTATGCAATTTTCATAAAGAGAAATTTCCATCTGGTCTGATTTTATTTCATCTATCTTTAACGTTTTTTCCAAAAGAGAATTATCTCTTTCAAAAACTCCGCGCGTAGAGGAAATTATCATACTCTCTATATGTTTGGCATATTCTACAGCCTCTTTTTTTAATTCAATTATGTTTTCATTTATCATTTTGCTTACCTCCCTTTCTTTGCGAATTTAAATAAGTTAAGAGTGACAACAAACGGCAGTATTCCAAGTTGTCATACCGACGAAAGTCGGTATCCATTTTATTTCAAACAATGTGAAGAAGTTAAAAATTTAGGTAAAAGGCATTATAAAAACAGCGTAAATGGATACCCGCGCTGGCGCAATAGCGGCTTTCAGCCGCATTGCTGGCGCGAGTATGACAACGGAATGGCATAACTTCGCTTGACGCTGTTTCTCAAATGCCATTTTCCTTAACTTTTAACTCGTGAGAGTAATTTGGCAACGCAATAGCGTTGACAAATTACTTGAGAGTTGTTTGGTAGCGTTTTACGCTACCAAATTACTCAATTAACTTTTAACTTTTAAGAGTTATTTGCGGCGCATTACTGACTTTACTTCTTGGTGTCGGTTGCTCCGACAATTTATTCAATTTACCGTTAATTTATATATACGTAACCCTGTTATTTCTCCTGTTTGCCGCCGACTGTAAAGGCGCAGTTTTATATCCGAGCGCCGCAGAAGTATAGGGCTTATAGCCTTTTGGAATTTTCAATTTTTCTAAATACTTTTCCCCTTTTGGAGTATGGAAAAGAAATAAAACAAAATAAATCCAGCAGGCTCCAAGTCCTAAAGATTCGGCGGCAATCAGCATATTCTCAGTAGCAGCCGAGGCGTCCATCTCGGGGCTTACGGATTCTTTTTTAGTTGAAGTGATAATCAAAGTGGGAGCATTGTAAAAACAATGAAATTTTTCATCAGAAGCCATAGCCGCTATAGCCTCTATGCCGAGCGTTTTGGCTGCTTCTTTTGCCTCGCTATTTAATTCGTCAAGCATTTTTTTATCTTGAATTACTGTAAAGTGGCATAAGGCATCCCCTGCAAAAGGAGCAGACATTGCCGCGCTTAAAATTAACCTCAAATCATCTTTTTTTATTTGTTTGCCCGTAAAAGACCTATTGCTGCGGCGTCTCTTTATAATTTTAATAGTTTCATTCATATTTGCTCCTTAAAAAACCGAGAATTAAGTTAATGATTTATAAAGTTATGAGTTATGACAATTAAAGCAAAACTTTCACAAAAATGCCGTTTGATTGACATTTGCTTGCGCGCGACGTTATGACATCGGCAAAAATGGATTGCGGCTTCCTTGAGTTGCCTTGTATCTTAGTTTTGCAACTCGGCAATGACACCGGGACGGCATAACTTCCCTTGACGCCGTTTCTAAACTGCCGTTTTCCTTAACTTTTTACTTTTCACTTTTGAGAGTAAATTGGCGGCGAGCCGACACCAAGAAGTAAAGTCGTCAATACGCTGACAAATTACTAAAGAGTTGTTTGTCGGCGTTTT
>JAIRQB010000119.1 GCA_031256695.1 Elusimicrobiota bacterium
GACTATGGGAGAGTTGAAAAACGTCATAGCGCGTCTTGCCGGCATTGCCATAGAAAAAAAGCGGATTAACATCTCGGTGATTTCTTTCGGATACAAATACGGATTGCCTCTTGATGCCGATATAGTCTATGACGTCAGATTTTTGGCAAATCCAAATTATATTGACTCTTTAAAATCAAAGACGGGCAAAGATGCGGCGGTAAAAAACTATATTCTTGCAAACTCGGATTTTGAAAACTTCTTTTCTCTTTTTTCAAAATTGATTGAATACACTTTGCCTAAATTCATATCGGAAGGGAAAAGTTATTTGACAATAGCGATAGGCTGCACAGGCGGGCGGCACCGCTCAGTTTTTGCCGCAGAAAGACTCGCCGATTTTCTTATGAAAGGCAAATTCAAGATAAATATAAATCACAGGGATATTTTGCGTTCAAAACAATGAAAAAATTAAAGATAGCGGCATTAGGCGGAGGGACGGGGCTTTCAACTCTTTTAAGAGGATTAAAAGAATACGATATAGATTTAACCGCTATAGTAAATGTCGCTGACGACGGCGGAAGTTCCGGGCGGATAAGGAATGAACTCGGCGTTTTGCCGCCGGGAGACATAAGAAATTGCTTGACTGCTCTTTCAGAAGAAGAAAGTCTAATGTCAAAACTTTTTCAATATAGATTCCCGCTAAAAGGCTCTCTGTCGGGGCATTCTTTTGGAAATTTATTTTTAACGGCTATGTCTGCTATATCGGGCGGTTTTGACAATGCTATAGCAAATTGCGCTCAGGTTTTGGCTATAAGAGGAAGGGTTTTGCCCGTAACTCTTTCTAATGTCGTAATTGAGGCTGAACTTGAAAACGGCGCTCACATAGTAGGCGAGAGCAGAATTTCAAAATCAAAATCTAAAATAGACAAAATAATTCTCTTTCCCTCATATCCCGATGCCGCTCCAGACGTTTTGAAAACAATCAAAGAATCTGACATTTTAATTTTTGGACCCGGCTCTCTCTACACATCAGTGATAGTCAATTTTTTAGTTGACGGAGTTATAGAGGCAATAAAGGCTTCAAATGCCTATAAAATATATGTCTGCAATATTATGACTCAGCCCGGCGAGACGGACGGGTTTAAACTCTCTGACCACGCGGATGCAATAGAGAAGCATTCTTACCGAGGCATTATGGACTGCATAGCGGCAAACAGCGCCGAAATACCTGCGAAACTGCTTCAAAAGTATAAAAAACACGGCGCAATTCCCGTAATTGCCGATAAAGCGCCGCAATATAAAATAGTCAAGCGGAAACTTTTTTCTGACGATTTATATGTCCGCCACGACAGCGCAAAACTCGCCAAAACCATAATGGAAATTGCCAAAAAAGAGGCAAGATATGATTGATATTATCGTAATAGCGCATGGAAATCTCGCTGAAGAATTTCTCAAATCCGTTGAAAAAACTGCGGGACGGCAAGAAAGTCTTTACGCTTTAAATATGTCGCCAGACGACAGTTTGGAAAGTTTAAAAAAGAAAATTGAAATTTTTTTAAGAGATAAAAACGGAGAGGACGGCTGTTTGATTTTTGTAGATATGATAGGAGGAACTCCGTTTAACGCTTGCGGCTCTTTTGCAGATGTTTCAGGCATAGAAGTTATAGCGGGAGTCAATTTGCCGATGCTGCTGTCGGCGGTTTTTCACAGAGAAAAAATGAATCTCTGTCAACTTGCAGACAAGGTTTGCTTTGACGGAAAAAAGACTATAAACACTTTAAAAAATCTTTTAAAAAATAAATAGGCGGCTCTTTATGATAATTTTGGCAAGAGTTGACGACAGGCTTATACACGGGCAGATAGTCCAAGGATGGCTCAAAAGCATATCAATAGACGCTATACTCGTTATATCGGACGAAGCGGCAAAAGACCCGTCTTGGCAACTCCTTATGGGCATAGCGGTTCCTCCAAATATTGAATTTAAAGTAGACAGCGCAGAACACGCTTCGCTTTCTATTTTGAACGGCGAATATGATGAAAAAAAACTTTTATTGCTGGCTGATTCGCCTTCCGTTTTTTTATATTTGCTGAAAAAAGGAGTTGTTTTAGATTCTTTAAATGTCGGCGGCATGCATTATGCCGCAGGCAAGAAAAAAATTCTCTTTAATATTTATGCCGATGAGCAAGACATTAGCGATTTAACCGGCATTGCTGATATGGGCGTTAAAATTGACAATAGGCTTTTGCCTAACGATGAAAAAATAGATGCGGCATTCTTTATAAAAAAATATGCGGGCGGTTCAAATGAGAAAAATTAAATTTGTTTTCTGTATTCACAATCATCAGCCTATTGGGAATTTTGATTTTGTTTACGATAGGGCTTATAACGAGGCTTATAATCCTTTTATGCAAGTAATGCTCTCTCACCCGCAAATAAAGTGGTGTCTGCATTCAAGCGGTATGCTTTGGGAATATTTCACAAAAGAACGCCCGGAATATGTCAAATCAATAAAATATCTTATAAATATCGGCTCTTTGGAGATTTTGTCAGGCGGATATTGCGAGCCTATACTCCCTTCAATACCAGACTGCGATAAAATAGGGCAGATAAAAAAAATGAATTCATATTTAATGAATAAATTTAATTTTTCTGAAATAAACGGAATGTGGCTTGCAGAACGCGTCTGGGAGCCGGCTTTAGCGATGCCTATATCCAAGTGCGGAATAAAATATGCAGTTTTGGACGATATGGGTTTTTCATTGAGCGGAATGGATATTGAAAGCCTTGACGGGTATTATGTTACGGAAGAACAAGGCTATGCTCTAAACATTTTTCCAATAAGCCAAAAGTTAAGATATTTAATTCCTTATTGCAGTCCGCAAGAGTGCATTGACTATTTTAGACGGGAGAGCGCCAAAGAGAATGGAGTCTCCGTTGCAGTTTTTGCAGACGATGGAGAAAAATTCGGATTATGGGCGGGCAGCAATAAACTCGTCTATAAAGAGCGCTGGCTTGATTCTTTTTTAACTCTTTTGGAGCAAAATCAAGATATTGTTGAAACGGCAACTTTCTCAGAGATTTTAAAATCTCAGCCGCCCTCAGGCAAAGTATATCTGCCGTGTTCGTCTTATTTTGAGATGACTAAATGGGTTTTGCCGAGCGCTATGAGGGAAAAATTTGAAACCGTTGCAGAAAAACATCAAAGGGAATACGGCAATTTGCAATTTATCCACGGCGGTTTTTGGCGCGGTTTTTTAAGCAAATATGAAGAAGCCGGCGCTATGCATAAAAAAATGCTCCATATCAGCCGCAAAATAAGCGCGCTCATAGATAATCAAAAGCCCTTTGCAGAAGAAGCGCTTGAATATTTATATGCGGGTCAATGCAATTGCGCTTATTGGCACGGCTCTTTCGGCGGGCTGTATTTTCCGCATCTGAGAAATGCAATTTACAGCAAATTGATAAAAGCCGAAGGAATTTACAATGAAACGCATATTTCAACGGGACAGTGGATTGAAAAGGACATAGATTGCGATAACGTAAAAGAATTTTTATACGAACATAATATCCAAAATATATACGTGATGCGCCGCGGCGGTTCTATATATGAGTGGGATATTTTTAGAGTGTCCCGCAATTTAACGGATACTCTTACGAGAAGATATGAGTCTTATCACGATATTCTCAAAAATAATCTTAACAATTTGATTTCTCTAGACCAGATAGAAAACGATGATATTTTAGACCCCTGCAAAATAAAAGTTAGGCGATACGGTTTAGAGAAATATCTAGTCTATGATAAATATCAAAGGACTTCTCTGCTTGACCATTTTTTTGACCCGCAAATAAAACAAGAGGATTTTGCTTTTGTAAATTATGAGGAAAAAGGCGATTTTATTTGGGGATATTATGACGGAGCAATCAAAGGAAATAAAATTGTTTTAAGCAGAAAAGGAAAAGTTTGCGGCGAGGATTTTTTAGTTTCTAAAACGATTACTCCAAAAAACGGAGGCTATTCTGCAGAATACTCTGTAAAAAATATGTCGGATAAAAAAATTGAAATCTGTTTCGGCAGCGAGCAGGTTTTCTCTTTCGCTTCTTTAGACGGCGGCGACAGCGCTGATTTAGAAAATGCATTTTCTTGGGCGCGCTATGATAAATATTCGGCTATAGGAGCAGAAGTAAAATCATCTAAACCTTGTCGCATTATCGCTTGCCCGATAGAAACCGTAGTGTATTCGGAAGGAGTCTTTGAAAAAATTTATCAGGGGACTTCCGTTGTATTTTTATTTTCAATTTCTTTAGAGCCTAATGAAACGCTGGAATTCTCATTAGACACGGCGCTTCAATATAAAAAAATATGATTACAGACCAAATCATCATCGCCGCCGTTATAGCGGCGCTATGCAGTTGCGACAATGTGGCATTTGGGCAATTTATGCTTTCGCGTCCTATATTTTGCGCGCCTTTATTTGGATATTTGTCGGGAGACATCGGAACAGGATTGTGGATGGGAATGATTGCCGAAACCATTTGGATAAATACTCTCCCGCTGGGAGCGGCAATTCCATTAGATATTTCAGCGCTCGGCATCTTGCCCGTATTTTGGAGCGCAAAATATTTTGCGGCAATTCCGCATTCCGCTGTTTTTGGTCTTCTTTTAGCGCTTCCTTTCGCTTATCTTGCCAAAGAGATTGATATTTTAGGACGCATAGTAAATACAAAACTGATGCTGCGCCTTGAAAGAGAATTATTTGAGTTTGGAAAAGCAGAAATTGGAAAAACTATTTTTATGGGGCTGTCTTTGTTTTTTGTCAAATTTTTTATTTTCTACGTCTTTGCTTTTTATTTCGGAGGCTGGATATTTCAAAAATTATATCTCTGCCTTCCGCCTTTTATTATTTTTACTCTCTCTAAACTTTGGTATCTTTTGCCGGCTCTGGGTTTCGGCTCAGCCGCTTATATTTTCGCAGGGCTAAAACTCCCTTTTTTTAGGAAATAAAATGAAAACACTATTTGCAGAAATGTTTATCAGGTCGTTTTTTCTTCAAAGCGTTTGGAATTTTGAAAGAATGCAAAATGTCGGTTTTTTGTTCGCTATAAAACCGATGTTAGACAAAATTTATAACGATGAAAATGAAAGAAATGCCGCATATTTGAGGCATTTAGATTTTTTCAACACTCATCCCTATATGGCTAATATAATAATTCCCGCTTGCGTCAATGTTGAAGAGTCAAATTCAGACCTGCAAAAAAAGATTAAAGACTTGAAATTTCTAAAAACAGCCGCGGCAAGTTCTTTTGCCGCAATCGGCGATTCTTTTTTTTGGGGGACTTTGAGGACTTGCGCCGCTTTTGTAAGCATAGCGGTTATTATTTTTACGGCTTTTATGGGAGAGCAAAATCATCCGCTCAATTTTATTGTTCCGATTGTTTTTTTATTTGTCTACAACTCATTTCATCTGTCTATGCGTTTTTGGTTTTTAATAGCCGCTTTTTCTCTTAAAGACCAAAACATCGCTCTCATAAATAAACTTCAATTAAAATCTATTTTACACCTTGTAAAACTTTTCGCCTTGCTTTTTATAACAGCCTCCGCTCTTTTCTACATCGTTTATTTTCATATTTTAGAAGAGGCTTCTCTTTTCGGCTCTCAGTTTTTAGACACTTTTTGTCTCATCGCTTTATTTGCCCTTTCTGTTCTATTCGGACGGGTCAAACCTACAATTAAATTATGCGGCTTGTTTTTTATAACGGCGCTGCTCTCATTTACGAGGTTTTAAAATGGAAGAAAGAATCTTAACAATCAAATTAAAAAAAGGATTGCACTCCCGTCCCGCTTCGGAGATGGTCAGGCATTTGTCAAAATACCAATCCAAAGTGAAAATAATAAAAGACGATTTTGAAATTGATGCAAAAAGCATTATGGGCATCTTAACTTTAGCGGCGGCATTCGGAACTGTTTTGAAATTTGTAATAGAAGGCGAAGATGAAGTAAAGACAGCCTGCGATTTAGAAGTTTTTTTTGAAAAAACATTGAGGGAATATGAATAAAACAAAAACTGAAGAAAAGAAAGAAATAAGATTAAACGGAGCCGCAGTCTCGGCGGGAATTGCCATAGGCAAAGTCTTTTTAGCGGACACCTATCAGCATTGTCCGCCTTATCGTGAAATTCCAAAAGAGTTAAGGCAAAAAGAAATGGACAGGTTTAAAACTGCCGTAAAGCAAACTAAAACTGATTTTAAAGCGACTTATACAAAAATATACGAGAGACTCGGCAAAAATTATGCGAAGATAGCCGACGCTCACATTTTGATTTTAGAAGACCCCGCCTTGCAAAAGAAAACGCAAGACTTGATAAAAAACGGCTCAAACGCCGAATATGCCGTCTATAAAACGATGGAAGAATTTATCGTCTCTCTTGACTCTTTGCAAGACGAATATTTCAGAGACAGACGTTTTGATTTGCAAGATGTCTGCAAAAAACTAATTGACAATTTAAGCGGACAGAATAAATCTAAATTGTCTTCTCTCGGCTCTGATTCCATAATAGCGGCTCACAATTTGACTCCCGCAGACACAGTCGCTATGAGAGAGCAATTTATAAAAGGCTTTGCCACAGACATCGGCGGAAAAACTTCTCACACGGCTATAGTTGCGCGCGGCTTCGGAATTCCCGCTGTAGTAGGGCTTAAAAATTTATCCGCAATAGTTAAAAACGGGGATGCCATAATAATAGACGGCAATAGAGGAATAGCGATAGTAAATCCGCTAAAAGAGACTGTTGCTTTTTATGAAAAAGAATTTGAGATTTGGAATGACGAATATAAGGGGCTTGAAAAATTAAAGGACTTGCCGTCTGAAACTAAAGACGGCGTCAAAATCGCCGTCTTGGCTAATATAGACAGCCCGGAAGAGGCTGAAAACACCGCCAAGCAAGGCATAAAAGGCATAGGTCTTTACAGGACGGAATTTTTATATTTTAACCGCTCCGATATGCCTTCAGAAGAAGAACATTTTGAAAATTATAAAAAAGCCGCTGAAAGCGTTTCGCCTTTTGAAACAATAATTAGGACATTGGATTTAGGCGGCGACAAATTATTTCAGATGGGGCTTTTAAATACAGACGAAGAAAATAATCCTTTTATGGGGCTGCGCGCCATAAGGCTATGCTTAAAATTCCCAAAAATGTTTAAAGAACAAATCAGAGGAATTTTAAGGGCTTCCGCTTTTGGAAAAATCAAAATAATGTATCCGATGATTTCAGGCATAGAGGAATTGAAAGCGGCGAATAATTTATTAGAGGAAGCCAAAGAAAGTTTGCGGAAAGCAAATGAGAAATTTGACGAAAATATAGAAGTAGGGGCAATGATAGAAGTGCCTTCAGCGGCGGTAATTACAGACCTGTTGGCTAAAGAGTTGGATTTTGTCTCCATAGGCACTAATGACTTAATCCAATATACTTTGGCAGTTGACAGAGTAAATGAAGATGTCGCATATCTCTATGACCCTATCCACCCTTCAATTATCAGGCTTTTAAAACAAATCATAGACGGCGCTGTAAATGCCGGCATAAAATCCGCTATGTGCGGAGAGATGGCAGGCGACCCTTTTTATACTCCTCTCCTTTTAGGTTTAGGGCTTAAAGAATTCAGCGTCTCGCCGATTCAATCGGCTAAAATAAAAAAAGTAATCAGAGCCGTCAAAATATCAGATATGCAAGGGCTTGCCGATGAAATTTTAAAATGCGGCGACAGGAATATTACTGAAGAATTGCTCAACAATATAAAGAAAACTATAAATGTCTAATATAAGAAATTTTTGCATCATAGCGCATATAGACCACGGCAAAAGCACTCTCGCCGACAGGCTTTTAGAATACACTCAAACAATTTCTAAAAGAGAGATGAAAGAACAAATTCTTGACGGTATGGAACTTGAGCGAGAGAGAGGCATCACTATCAAGGCAAAAGCCGTCCGTATGGATTATGAAGACAAAGACGGGAAAAAATATATTTTGAATTTAATAGACACGCCGGGTCACGTAGATTTCACATATGAAGTTTCAAGGGCTTTAGCCGCCTGCGAAGGCGCTTTATTAGTAATAGACGCCGCCCAAGGCGTTGAAGCGCAAACCCTCGCTAACACTCTCCTTGCAAAAGGCGCAAATCTTAAAATCATTCCCATCATAAACAAAATAGACTTGCCTACAGCCGATATAAACAATGCCCAAGAGCAGATGAAAGAAGGGCTTGAAATTGAAGGAGAGCCTATACTTGCGAGCGCCAAAGACGGTATCGGCATAGATGAGATTTTAGACAGCATTGTCAAAAATATACCGCCTGCGGAAGTGAAATGCGATGCTCCGCTGTCTGCATTGATTTTTGATTCTTTTTACGACTCTTATAGAGGCGTCGTGGCTATCGTCAGGGTTTTTGACGGACAGATAAAAAAAGGAATGAAAATAAAACTTATGGCAAGCGCCGCCGAATATGAAGTTTTAGAGACGGGCTTTATGAAATTAAAAACTGTTGAGGCTGATGTTTTGTCTTCGGGCGAAGTCGGCTATATTGTAGCGGGCATAAAAGATATAAGAGATATAAAGATAGGCGACACTATTACAGAGAGCGCAAACCCCACAAAAAATCCGCATTCAGGCTATAAAGAAATAAATCCTTTTGTCTTTGCCGGTCTCTATCCTTATAACACTTCCGACTATGACGGGTTAAAAAACGCTTTAGAAAAACTAAAACTCTCTGACGCTTCCTTAACTTATACGGCTGAAGTTTCAGCCGCTTTGGGCTTTGGTTTCCGCTGCGGTTTTTTAGGCTCTCTGCATTTAGAAATAGTAAGGGAAAGATTAGAGAGAGAATTCAATTTAAATCTTTTGGCTACAGCGCCCAATGTAGTCTATGACGTAAAAGTTAAAAATAAAATATCTGCTATAGACAATCCCGCTAAATTCCCCTCTTATAGCGATATAGAGGAAATTTGGGAGCCATATGTGGAGGCTTCAATAATTTCCCCCGTAGAATATATAGGCGCTGTCTTTGAATTGTGCAGAAAGAAAAGAGGCAAACAAGTTTTAATGAAATATATAAATGTCAAAACCGTCCTCTTAAAATATCATCTGCCCCTTGCTGAAATAATAATAGGCTTTTACGACGGGCTGAAATCAGTTTCAAAAGGATACGCTTCTTTTGATTATAAGCATATAGAAAAGCAATTAGGCGATTTGGCAAAACTTGAAATACTTATAAATTCTCAAGTCATAGACGCTTTCTCAATAATAGTTCACAAAGACAAAGCGCAAAACGCCGCTTATTATTTGACTGAAAAGTTAAAAGAAATCATTCCGCGCCATTTATTTGAAGTTCCAATACAAGCCCGGCTCAACAATAAAATAATAGCGCGTCAGACAATATCTGCCG
>JAIRQB010000057.1 GCA_031256695.1 Elusimicrobiota bacterium
GCAGCGCACTTGTCTCTATCAGAATTGCGCACGACGCAAATGACACCGTCCAGGGTGTCATACCGACGAAAGTCGGTATCTATTTTTGTTATGAGGAGTTCACCTTGTTGCCTTTTAGAAAAGAAAGGAAACGGCAAAATGGATTGCGACTTCCTTGAGTTGCACCCAATTATATATGGCAACTCCAGTTGCCTTGTATCTTGGTTTTGCAACTCGGCAATGACACCATCGGTGCGGATTGCGCCGCGCTATGCGTTTGCGCCACGCTATGTGTTTGCGCAGCGCTATGCGTTTGCGCAGAGCGCCGGCTTCTACTCAAACCGCTCAACGCTGTGTGTTTGCGCCCTCCGCTAAATAAATGTCATACTTCTTAAACAGACTTTAAAATAGATGATAAAGGATGGATTTATGACATCAGACAATCAAATTGACGGGGGAATAAAAACGGCAAAAGAGAATCAAAAGCCGAAAAATCTTGAAGATAAAAATATACAAATCCGCAGGCTAATTTTAGTTGCTATTGTTGTAGTTGCAACAAGCATTTGGCTTTTTAAAGCGCGCTCTGCCCGTCAAGTTGAGACTCAATATAAGTATCAGGATAAGTATCAGGGGCAAAGCGCCGCAGACGCAGCAAATACAAAAGACAAGACGCAAAAGAAGCCTAAATGGATTTTTTGAATTGCCGCCTGTAAAAACTCAAATCAAATATCAGGGAGCGCTTTTATGATTTTACATCGTAAAAACTCAAAGCATAACTGCCTTTCAAGCGCCTCTTTTGCTGATTTTCATTGACTTAATTTATGTCTAAAAGTATAATCCGCCGAAAAATTTCCGACAATAAAAAAAGGCGGTTCAATGCAAACTCCTCAATCATATTCGCAGTTCCTGCAGAACAATCTCACCAAGATTCTGCTCTACGGCTTTCCAATTTTCTACTTTATGATGGCTGTCAGTTTTTATCTCGTCACATATGATTCGGCTCAGATAAAAATTACTATCCTTCACGTATTTGGGCTGTTTTTGATAATGAATTATCTTGTTTTAAAGATAGAGCAAGGGGCAGACTTTGCTTTTTTAAGAAAAAATTTCATTTTTGTTTTGCCTATTCTTTTGTTTTTGCTGTCGGGGATGTTTTCTTTCGGTATTTCTCCTTTCAAAGACGCCAGTCTAAATGAAATTGTAAAGAGATTCATATATTGCGCTATAGTTTTTATTCTCATTAGCGAATTTCACAGCCAAAAAAGCATTTCAAGGATTATAAATTGGCTGATAGTTGCCGCATACATATCAACTCTTTACGGTCTATTGCAGATAGTTGACTATCATTTCTTTCCGCCCAATCCTAACCCGGGACTGGACCCTTTCATTTGGAGACAGGCTTTTGGATATAGGATTCTTTCTACCTTTGGAAATCCGAATTTTTACGGCGATTTTTTAATCACTATGGGACCCATAGTATTGGCTCTGTTTTTATTTAAAAGGCAGCCTTATTTGCTGATTTTATGGCTTTTAATTATTGCCAATACATTCCACACCTATTCTAAAGGCGCTTGGCTTGCTACAGCAGGTGGGAATTTTGCTTTTGTTTTACTCTATGTTTTTGTGATGTTGCGCCATAGAATAAGCAAAAAGTTGATAATGAGCGCTTTGGGGCTTATTCTAATCATTCTTTCTGTTGCGGGAATCGGCATATATAGACAGTCTGTGCAAAGAATGGACAGTTTGTCTTTTAGAATTATCACTTGGCTTGCCACTTGGGATATGATAAACAGCCATCCGATAATAGGCACAGGGATTGGGACTTTTTATGTCACATACCCGGCTTTTAGAAGACCGCAGATTTTTTATATTGAGGGCAAACACAATAATGAGAGCGACCACCCTGAAAATGAATATTTAGAAGTCTGGTTTGACGAAGGAACAGTTGGTTTTGCAATTTTTTTAACAATTTTGGCTTTTTGTTTATTTGCAGGCATAAGAAATATCTTATTTCTCAATTCAAAAAGCAATGGAATAAGAGATGGTCCAAATGCCTATCTGTCATATCTGCAATTAGGAGTTACTGCTTCTTTGGCGGCTAAAATGACTCACGACGCCACTTGCGTGTCTCTCAGATTTGTTTCCTCAGGCGTAATGTTATGGCTTTTGATTGGTTTGACGCTCACAATAGGGACGATTTGTTTAAACAATGAAGGCGAGGAAATTAAATTTCAATTAAAAAAAGCCTTTAAAACCGCTTTAATCATCTTATCTATAGGTATTTTAGGCGCTTTCATTAAATCAGTATACGGATATTTTTATCCCGCTGAAGGCATTACTTTAAAGTTAATTTTATGGGAATTATTTGGGGCAATCCTTATTTTAGGCATAGTTTTATTAAACGGCTCTTTTTCTGAAAAAATCAAAAAATATGTCCGTCTTGCATTGCAAATTGCTGTTATAATAGCGTTTTGCTCTCTTATATGGTTTTTCGCAAAGTATTTTTATGCCGATATTTTGCATTCCCGCGCTATCACTTATTCGCGCGCGGGGCAATCTGATATAGCGGTAATAACATATGAGGGAGTTTTAAAGAATAATCCGACTTTTCCAATGGCAAGATATTTTAAGTCAAATGTCCATTTTGAAAGATGGAAAGCGGGAGACCCTGCTATGGCTGAATATGAATTTTTGAAACTTTGGAAAATGGCGCCTAATTATGTCCAATCAAAGTATTTGGCAGGTATGATGTATGCGAGGCTTTTTGAGGAAAATATAGCGCTGAGAAATCAATATATACAAAACAAAAGACCGGAAGCAGATATAGCGAGATTAAATGAATATCTGACAAGATTATTTAATGATGCTGTCCGCTGTTTTAATGAATCTTTAGCCATTGACCCAATATATCCGCTTACTTATTATAGACTGTCCTCTCTCTATGCCTTGATAGGAGAACTTCCGACGGCTGAGCGGGTTTTATACGCCCATCTCCAATACCCCGACAGACTTCAAGAACATCCGCATAATCTTTGGACTGAAAATTGGAGAGAAAGAGTTATGCCTGAATATGCTGAAACTTACTTTCAACTTGGCAATCTGTATGCAAGCAATGAAAGAATGCAAGCCGCAGTAGAGGCATATCAAAATGCCCTCAATATTTTTCCAACTCATTTATTTGCCCGAAAGAATTTAGCGGCAATTTTTGATAAGATTGGGAACAAAGATGAAGCAAGACAGCAATGGCTTGAAGTTCAAAAAATAGACCCAAATGACCCCGACGCCCAAAATTATTTCTCAAGACCGCCTGAAACAGCCAAAAAAAGAGGAAGATAAATGCAAATAGCGCCAAATGTATTATTTTCAGTAGCCGGTTTTCCTGTCACAAATACAGTTGTCACAACAGTGATTACAGACATCATTCTTATTCTCATAGTCTTGCTGGTCAGGAAAGCCGTCTCTTTAAAGCCGGGGACGTTTCAAAACCTAATAGAGACTGTTATTGATTATTTTTATGATTTGACAAATGAGACGGCGGGCAGTAAAGTGTCTTTTATATATCCTTGGGTAGTATCATTTTTCCTTTTTATAGTTATTTCAAATTTAATAGCGCAATTCCCCGGTTTTGAATCTATACGTTTTCACGCGGCGGGCGCAGGCGAAGAAGGCGCTCCTTTATTTAGAGCCGCCACAAGCGATTTAAATACCACTCTTGCTCTTGCTGTTTCAAGCGTAGTAATTACAAATTTCCTCGGCATAAGACATATCGGCATAAAAAGTTATATTTCAAAATTCATATCTTTTAAAATGTTTCCCATATTTTTATTTGTAGGCATACTTGAATTCGCAAATGAATTGACGAAATTCATTTCGTTTTCTTTCAGATTGTTAGGCAATATATTCGCAGGAGAGAGTATGCTTGCGCAGATGTATCATTTATTTCCAATAGGAGTTCCGCTTCCTTTTATAGCGCTGGAATTTATGGTGGCTGTAATTCAGGCTTTAGTTTTTGCCATGTTGACTATGGCATTTATGCATATAATGACGGACAAACCACATTAAAGGAGAAAAAAGATGACTTTCACATTAACAGGAGGGCTTATCATTGCTATCGGGGGTCTCGGACCCGGCATAGGCATAGGTCTTATAGGAGCAAAAGCCGTTGAAGCAATAGGACGCAATCCCGAGGCATCGGGTAAAATCACAGTAAATATGCTTATTGCTATGGCATTTGCTGAGGCTATCGCTATCTATTCTTTGATTTTTGCTTTTATGTAGAAAATGTAAGGAAAAACTATGGAAATATTACACACATTTGGTCTTGAAACAAAATTATTTTTATTTCAACTTATCAATTTTCTCATCATTGTCGGCATTTTGACTAAATTTTTATATAAGCCTATCAAGAAAATGCTTGATGAGAGAAAAGGCAAGATTGAACAGTCTCTGCGCGATGCTGAAGAGGCAAAAATCGCTTTGGATAGCGCCGGAGAGGAGAGAAAGAAAATTTTAAATCAGGCGAAAAAAGATGCCGATGATTTAAATGCTTCAGCAAAAGTTTCAATGCAGAAGTTTAAAGAGGAACGCATAAACGAGGCTAAGGTTTCCGCGCAAAACATAGAAGAGGAAGCGAGGCAAAAAGCGGCTGTTGAATTTGAGAATATGAATAAGCAGATAGGCAAAATGTCAGTGGATATTTCTCAAAAAATCATAGCGAAGATTTTTAGCGATTTGTTTTCAGAAGAAGACAAACAGAAACTTCTTGCGCGGGCATTGGATAAAATAGAAAAGGGCGGATATGAAAAGGTCGCAAATTAAAGATTTAGTTCAAAGCGCAGTTGAGAGCAATGGGATTGAGGAAAAAGACCTCAGTTGGATTTTTTCTCATTTTTCGCGCAAAGAGATTAAATTATTCCTATATTTGCTTGAACAAGAAATTAGGAATAAAAATGCCCTGGTAATCCATTCAGGCGCTATGACTGATGCCGACAAAGAAAGGGCGAAAGCGTTATTCCCCGGCAAAACGGTATCTTTTAAACGCGATGATGAGGCGCTTGGCGGCGGCATTAGGCTTGAATACGGCGATTTTATTTTGGATTACAGCGTCTCCGCTATGGCGCAGAGAATAATAAATAATATAAGAGAGAACATATGAAACCAGAAGAAATAATTCAAAAGATTGAAAAGCAGTTGTATTCCGCTCAAACAGACCCTGAACTTGTAAATTTTGGTTTTGTTGAAAGCGTAGGCGACGGCATAGTCAGAGCCTCGGGTCTTTCCAATGTCGGTTATTATGAAGAAGTTGAATTTGAAGGCGATGACTCTTTGGGCTTTGCTCTAAACATTGACGAAGATTTTGTTTCAATAGTTTTGCTTAAAGATTCAGGGCATATTGTGCGCGGTATGAAGGTTAAAACTACGGGGAAAGTATTAAACATAGAAGTTTCTGAAAAACTTATAGGCAGAGTGGTAAGCGCAGTAGGGCAACCCATAGACGGCAAAGACTTAAAACACGAAAATGCTGTTCTATATCCCGTAGAAAAAATAGCGCCCGGCATAATAGAGAGAAGTTCAGTTGACAGACCGCTAAAAACCGGCATCAAGGCTATTGATTCTATGACTCCGATAGGCAGAGGGCAGAGAGAACTCATAATAGGCGATAGAGGCACGGGGAAAACGGCTATAGCCATAGATACAATCATAAATCAAAAGAAACTTGATTTAGGTTTAAAGAGAGTAATTTGCGTCTATTGTTCTATAGGGCAAAAAAAATCAAATCTTGCGGCGATTACCGCTAAATTAAAAGATGAAGGCGCTATGGATTACACTATAGTTACAGCCGCTACGGCTTCAGACCCTGCTTCAATGCAATACATCGCTCCTCTTGCCGCTTGCGCTATCGGCGAATATTTTATGGATAGAGGCGAAGACGTTTTATTAGTTTATGACGATTTGACAAAACACGCTTGGGCTTATAGACAGTTGTCTCTTTTGATAAAGAGACCAGCGGGGCGCGAGGCTTATCCGGGCGACATTTTTTATCTCCATTCAAGGCTTTTAGAGAGAGCCTCAAGAATGTCAGACAAAAGAGGCGGCGGAACTTTGACTGCTCTTCCTATAATAGAGACACAGGGCAATGATATGTCGGCATATATTCCTACCAATGTAATTTCCATCACAGACGGTCAAATTTATCTTGAGGCGGATTTATTTAATGCAGGCATTCGTCCCGCTATAAATGTAGGCTTATCTGTATCCCGAGTAGGCGGAGCGGCTCAAACGAAATCAATGAAGCAGCTTGCAGGTCCAGTCCGCCTTGAACTTTCTCAATTTAGAGAATTGCAGTCTTTTACTCAATTCGGCAGCGATTTAGACGATGCCACCATTAAAAAACTTGAGAGAGGCAAAAGGCTCACTGAGATTTTAAAGCAGCCTCAATACAATCCTTACGATGAACTCTCTCAAATACTTTCCATCTTTGCCGTAACGCACGGTTTATTTGACGATATAGAAATTGACAATATCATAGAAGTTGAGAATAAGTTAATTGACTATATAAAGACATCAGCGCCTGAACTTGTCAAAAAACTTTCAAGCGGGGCAAAAATAGAATCTGATTTGAGCAAAGATTTAGAGAGTAAAATTGCCGAGTTCAAAAAGATAAACAATTACGGCGCTTAAAGCCGCAAATATAAGCAGGCTCAAATGGAAAAAGCAAAAACAAAAGAATTAGATAAATACTATACAAAGACAATTTGCGCAAAACATATAGCGCAAGTTGTTTTTGATATATTTAAAGGCATTCATTGTTTTATAGAGCCGAGCGCCGGCGCGGGCAATATCGGAAATTACATAATTGAATGCGGCAAAAACCGCGGCGATTTTATAGTAAAACAATATGATATAGAGCCTGAAGGCAAAAATATAATAAAAGCGGATTATTTAAACTTACAACTGAAATTAGAAGGGATAGAGAGGCGGCAAATCATTATAATAGGCAATCCGCCTTTCGGCTATAAAGGCGCTTTGGCGGTCAAGTTTTTAAATAAAGCGCTGACAGAAAGCAGGGCGGTTGCTTTCATAATGCCTATTACTGCGCTCAAATATTCTCTGCAACAGCATATAAATAGAGATGCTTGTCTTATTTACAATGAAGTCCTGCCCGACAATTCTTTTGAATTACCCAACGGTTCAGATTATAAATGCAAAGCCGTGTTTCAAATATGGACTTTGCAAGACGCCTCTGTGAATTTAAGAAAGCAAAAACCGCTTTTAAAACATAATGATTTTGAATTGTATAGGCATAATGCCACAGACGGGACGAGAAAATATTTGGATTATGATTGGGATTTTGCCGTCTATTCGCAAGGCAGAAAGGATTATGAAAAAATTTTTGACAGGCGCGATTACGATTTCTTAAAAGAGAAAATAAATGCCACCAGCGACCAATTTTATTTTGTTAAAACAAAAGACAATTCGGTTTTAAGCCGTCTGTTAAAAATAGATTATAAAGTATTGGCGTATAAAGAACATATAACCCCCGGATTTTGCAAAAATGATATTTTTGAAAAATACGCGCAGTTATATGAAAATTAGATAAGGATTTTAAAACAAAATGGCTCAGAATCTTCAACAAATCAAAAAGAGAATTAAAACCTCAAAAAACATTTTCCAAATAGCCAAGGCTATGGAAATGATAGCGGCGTCTAAAATACGCAAAGCCCAAATTGCCGTTGAGCGCTACAATCCTTTTGCCGATAGGATAATGAAAATAGTAAACAAAATTCTTGATGACAAAGATTTTAGCGAGGATATAGAAAAGTTCGCCAAAAAAAGAGCGGGCAAAAAAATGGTCTTTATCATATCGCCTGACAAAGGCTTATGCGGCGGTTTAGTAGTAAATTTGTTAAAAAAAGCGTCCTCTTGCATAGAGCCTGAAGATTATGTTGTCAGTATCGGCAAAAAAGCGTCAGGCGGGGCATTGAAGGCAGGCTATAATATCTTGGCCTCGTTTAATGCAGGGACAAGTTTTCCGAAATATGAAGATATTTTCCCAATGATAAATATAGCCTCAAAATTTTACAATAGCGGCGATATAACTTCTGTCCTCATAGTATACAGCGAATTCAAAAACAAATTGGTTCAAACAGCAAGCATAAGAGAGGTTTTGCCTATACAGAGGGATGAAAACTACATTGACAACGGCATAGACTATATAATGGAGCCGTCGGGCAGGCAAGTTCTTGCTGATTTAATTCCTTATTATTTAGAGGTTGAATTTTATAATGCTTTTATGAATTCTTACGCTTCAGAGCAGGCGGCGAGAATGGCGGCAATGAGAAATGCCAAAGACAATGCAGATGAAATTTCGGCTTCTTTGACGAATATATATAACAGGTCCAGGCAGGAGAAAATCACAAATGAAATTTTAGACCTTGCCAATGGACAACAGGGAATATAAAAATGGAAAAAAATGAAAAAACATTGCAGGAAGGCGCAGTCATAAGGATTCAAGGCGCAGTTGTTGATTTTAGGTTTGAGGGCAAAGAGCAGGTGCCTGAAATTTACGAGGCTTTAATTTTAAAAATGCCCGACGGCAGCGAATTGACTTTAGAAACTATGTTTGAAATGGAAAATTCAGAAGTCAGAACTATCGCTATGGGTTCAACAGACGGTATGAAGCGCGGTATGAAAGCCAGACGGACTTTTGCTCCCATAAAAGTTCCCGTTGGCGAAAAAACGCTGGGGCGGATTTTTAATGTTTTAGGGCAGCCCATAGACGCTTTAGGAGATATACCGTCTGAAATAGAAAGACAGCCTATACATAAACCGTCCCCTGATTTTATTGACCAAAAAACCACGCCTGAAATGCTTGAAACGGGCATAAAGGTTATAGATTTGGTATCCCCTTTTACTAAGGGCGGTAAAATCGGCATTTTCGGCGGCGCGGGAGTAGGCAAGACAGTCATAGTAAAAGAACTCATAAGGAATATAGCCGCCGTTCACAAAGGACATAGCGTTTTTGCCGGCGTAGGCGAGAGGACAAGAGAAGGCACTGATTTGTGGATGGAAATGGTTGAATCCAAAGTTATGGACCAAACCGTTTTAGTTTTCGGTCAGATGAATGAGCCTCCTGGCAACAGAATGAGAGTAGCGCTCACAGCGCTTACTATGTCAGAGTATTTCCGCGATGAAAAAGGCGAAGATGTCTTGCTGTTTATAGACAATATATTTAGATTTGCTCAAGCGGGCAGCGAGGTCTCAGCGCTTTTAGGCAGAATGCCTTCAGCCGTAGGCTATCAGCCCAATTTGGCTCAAGATATGGGCGATTTGCAAGAGAGAATTACTTCAACAAATAAAGGTTCAGTCACTTCTGTTCAGGCTGTTTATGTTCCCGCAGACGATTATACAGACCCCGCTCCTGT
>JAIRQB010000122.1 GCA_031256695.1 Elusimicrobiota bacterium
AATCCATTTTTGTTATAAGGTGTTCACCTTTTTGCCTTTTGCTTTTGAAAAGAGAAAAGAAACGGCAAACAGGGATTGCGGCTTCCGCCGCAATGACACCGTCGGCGCGGATTGCGGCAGCGCTATGCGTTTGCGCACGCCGCAATGACACCAGAGTCGGGGATTGCGACAGCGCAACAGGCGCGGGATTTTCTGCTCACAAATACGGGCGGGCGCTTGACCTTCATATTTGCAACATTGAAAACAAGAAACTTGATAAGCCCGCCAAAACAGGCGAGTATGAAAAACTCCGCTCCTCTTTGCTATCTAATACGGCTTTCAATATCTTAAACTTTGAAACAAACATTTATTGGCTTCATATAGACACTTTCAACAGGCAAAACAGAATTTTTAAGCCGTAAAACAAAATCAAAACTTAAATCTAAACACTCAAAAAAAACAAAAGCCCTGCAGTTTTTCTGCAAGGCTTTTTTGGGTAAATTTTGGGTAAAACATCATTGAATTTCAAAAAATTTATTTTAATCCTATTTAATGCTTTCCAACGAGGAATTGGTAATTTCTTTAATTATCAATGCCTTTTTTCTTATATATCGGACGCCCCGGAGAGGACTTGAACCTCCAACCTTATCCTTAGGACGGATCTGCTCTATCCAATTGAGCTACCAGGGCTTTAATTTTCTATCTAACAAAACCGCATTGCCAATCTTTTTGCCACAATCTTTTGCGCCGCGCATTATTTCTTTATTGCGGCTGATATTGAAAGCATATAATAAAAAGCGCCGTTGGAACTTTGCCGCTCGCCAGCCATTGAAATTTCATAAAGTTTCTTTATTCTAAAAGACAATCCGCCCGAATATTTGAAGCCGTCTTTTTTGAAATCAAAATCTGAAACTACCCCTGCGCGCAAAAAGAGAAAATCATTTATACCTTGCTCTATGCCCGCCCTTAAAAAACCGCTTTCTAAATCAGAATACTTATAAAATCTTTTATCCCAATCAATAGCGGCTGAAAAACCATTATTTTCATAACCTAAACCCAGTAAAAAAGAGAAAGGCAAACGCTGATATTCATATCCGCTGTAAAACATAAATCCCGCTATATTTTTTAAATTTAAGCCTAAACTGAAATTATGCCGCAATGGAGTTAGAAAAGATAAGTCAAAAGAAAATCCGTTCCCGCCCGATATAGATGTCTGAGCGCCTTCAATGGAATTATAAGAGGCTTGCGATAAATTCCCATATATATAAGACAAAGACCATCCGACAGAGATATTTTTATCCGTCTCTTTTGCAGACGAAAGAGAAAGGGCATTTATGGAAAAACTTATCTTATCATCTGAATTTTTAACAAGAGAAGTTTGAGACATTCTGCGCCATAACAAAGAGGCTGAATTAAAAGAGAGAAAAACAGAATTTATACCCGTATTCACGGGAATATTGGACTCGTTTTCTATTATCGGAATAAAACTCAATTCATAATAAGAGCCTTCTTTATCCGCTAAAGAAGCTGCATTGCTGTAAAAAAACTCTCTGTTTTTTGAGAGAGCCGCGCCCGCCCCGCCCATAGCCATAGACCTAGCGGAAAGATAAACTCCGTCATAACTTCCTTGACTGATTGGAACATTTTTAGAATGCGCTTTAAGAGAACAACAAAATAGCGCCGCTATTGATAAGACAAAAATCTTTTTATTCATTGCTGATTTTTTATTAGGAAACTCTGCGGAAAAATGAGGAATGCTAATCGTCTTAATACTGCAAAATGGAAAAAATTTCCAATTTTTTATTTTTAACGCTTGCCCTGCCTGATAAATCTATAAGTTCTATCAAAAATGCGGCGGCAACGGGAACGGCGTTTAATTTTTCAATAAGTTCAACTGCGGCATTGACAGTGCCGCCGGTAGCAAGTAAATCGTCAATGAGCATGACTTTTTCTCCAGCGCTCAGAGCATCCTTGTGCATCTCTATCACAGCCGCGCCGTATTCCAAAGAATATGCGGCTTCAATTTTATCAGCGGGGAGTTTCCCTTTCTTTCTGATTGGAATAAAAGGCTTATTTAATTTGACGGCTAAAGGAGCGCCGAGTATAAAACCTCTTGATTCAATAGCGGCTATTTTATCTATTTGCGCCGATTTAAATTTGTCGGCAAAACAATTTATAACATCGTTAAAAAGAGAAATATCTTTTAAAACAGTAGTGATGTCTCTAAAAACAATTCCCTTGACGGGAAAATCAGGCACATTTCTTATACTTTTGCCAAGCCTTTCTTTTATATCCATTTCTATCTCCTGAAAAATCAATCGGAGCGGCTGGATTTGAACCAGCGGCCTCACGGTCCCGAACCGTGCGTTCTAGCCAGCTGAACTACGCCCCGCCGTTTTTTATCCTTTTATTACAATCTCGGTCTTTCCGCTTCTTCTTGGCACTTGATGCAATATCTTCCCCAAGGAATAACTTTCAGCCTCTCTATAGATATATATTCGCCGCAACATTCGCATCTGCCGTAATTGCCTTGCTCTATTTTCACCAAAGCATTGTCAATAGCGTCTACCGTAATTTTATCATTTGCCGTAAGTTCAAAAAAAACTTCTTTTTCGGAAGTCTGGCTAGCCGCATCAATTTCATCTCCTCCATTTTCATCAAAGGAATCGCTGATTTTACTTTGCGCATTTTTTAATTTGCTTAAAAACTCTTTGCGACTTTCCAACAGCGCCTCTTTAAACTTTTCCAAATCTTTTTTTTCCATTTTATCCACTTCCTTTTATATTTTTGTAAAAACCTTTATAGTTTTTAGTTCTTCAGTCTCTTGCCCGCTTATTCTTATATCCTTTGCGGACATTTCAATGAGATAATCGCATATCTCTTGAGTAATTCTCTCGCCCGGTATTAAAACCGGTATGCCGGGGGGATACGGCGTGAGCGTTTGAGCGGCTATATGCCCTACCGCTTTTTTCAAAAAAACTCTCTTCGTATTGTTTGACAAATACACTTCGCGCGGTCTTAAAACCATTTCTGTAGCAAGAGAAGGAATTTGCAAAATCCAATTTCTCTGTTCGCCTTTATATTTCTTGCTTATATCTTTGAGCGCCTCTGTAAAAGCGTCCGTATCCGCTTGAACCGTCCCAATTCCCGCTATGGCGACCAAATTGAAAATATCGGCGTAATCAAGTTGTATGTTGTATTTTTTAGCCAAAATATCTTCTATTTCATAACCGGAAAGCCCGGTCTTTGTGACATTGACAGTGAGTTTTGTGAGGTCTAAATCAAATCCTTTTTGTTTTATATCCTCCCGCGTAAAACATTTCATATTTGGGATTTCTTTATTGATAAAAGAGCGCCCGCTTTGACAAGATTCTATAACGCCGTCAAACATTTTGCCGCCGTATAAAAAAGCCTGCCTGCGCGCCAAGTCTAAACTCGCAAGAATTAAATAATTAGGACTTGTAGTCTGCAGCATTGAAACAACTTTCTTCACTCTATTTATATCAATGAGTTGAGAATTAAAATGCAAAACAGAACCTTGAGACATAGCCGACAAAATTTTATGCGTTGATTGAACTACTAAATCCGCGCCCGCCTCAACTGCCGACTTCGGCAACTGCTTATTAAAGAGCAAATGAGCACCGTGCGCCTCGTCAACTATCACGATTTTTTTTCTTCTATGGCAGAGGTCTATGATGCGCCCCAATTCTGTAACTATTCCATTATAAGTCGGGCTGGTAATAAAAACGGCTTTTGATTCAGGATATTTATCTAAAGCGTCTTTTATTTGGTCATATGTTGAATTGAAAATTATGTCTAAATGCTGGTCTATTTTAGGCTCTATCCAGATGGGCCATATCCCAGCCATTATTATCCCAGCCATTACTGATTTATGAGAACTTCTTGAAATTATTACAGAATCGCCAGGGCTGCAGGCTGAAAGAAACATAGCCATATTGCCGACTGAAGTTCCATTGACGAGGAAAAAAGATTGTTTAACTCCATATGCTTCAGCCATCAACTCTTGAGCCCTTTTTATAGGACCTACGGGGTCGTGGAGAGAATCAACTTCGTCAAAGACCGTCACATCAAATTTAAAAGCCTCTATCCCCGTATAATTCTTTAAACTATCGTCAATACTGCGTCCGTTTTTATGACCGGGGCAGTGGAAAGAGACTACATCCCTCTGCGCGTGCGATAAGAGAGTGTCAAACAAAGGAGCGCGTGATTGTTTAGACAGCAGGATTTTATTCCTTTTAGGCATATTTTCAGACAACCTCACTTGGCAAATTTACAGATTTCTGATTTTAAAACTTTAATTTTAGTTAGATAGTTTTCTTTTTTTAGCGGCGGATAATACTCTTTTTTAGTTTTACAATCAAACAGATTTTTATCCCGCCTGCGCCGCGCTTTTGCGGCGTTTTTTTAAAAACCCAATTGTCCGCAAGCGGCTCTAATATCTTGCCCTCTCGGCTGTCTTATCATCGCTTGCAATCCGTTTAGTTTTAAGACTTTTTGAAATCTTATTGCTGATTGTTCATCGGGAGCGGCGAATTTGCTTTTGTCTATGCGGTTAAATGGAATTAAATTCAGCAATATTTGATGAGGCGCAAAACCTTTTCTTTTTAGAAGCCTAGCGAGTTTATGGCATTGCGCGGGAGAGTCGTTTATATCTTTAATCAAAATATATTCCACAGTCAGACGCGAATTGGTCTTATTTATATAAGAAAGCGATGCATTTAAAATATCGTCTAAACTAAAACGGATATTAGGCATAATTCTTTTTCTAATATCGTCGTCGGAAGCGTGCAATGAGACGGCAAGATTTACATTTAAGCCGGAAAGCGCAAGTTTTTTTATCCCCGCAACATCGCCGGCAGTTGATACTGTTATATTTCTTTTGCCTATATAAAGACCGCTTTTTGAGAGAATAGTTTTTAGAGCGCGCTCTAAATTTATGCAGTTAAAAAGCGCTTCGCCCATTCCCATAAACAAAATGCCTGAAATTTTTTCTTTTGTATCGTTTTCTATTTGCAGAATTTGTTCCAAAATCTCTCCGCTTGTCAGATTTCTAATAAAAGCGCTTTTGCCGCTTTGACAAAAAGAGCAGCCTACGGGACAGCCTATTTGAGACGATAGACAGATTGAATTCTTATATTTAGACGGCAAGAATACGGCATAGAACAACTTTTTATCCAAAGTCTTAAATGTATATCTAATGGTTTTATCTTTCTTTGAGATTTCTTTTTTGTGAATGGATAGAACGCGCGGCAAAAAATATTCGGGCAAAAGAGAGCGCAAAGTTTTTGAGAGATTATTCCACTTGTCAAAAGACGGCTCTTTTTTTGCATAAAGCCAATCTACAATCTGCCCGTATTCATAATCTTTTGAAATTATGCCTTTGAGAGAGTTTTGCAATTCAAGCAATGATAAATCCAAAATATGTTTTTTCATTTTTCCTCTTAAAAAAATTTAACTGCCTCGCGCAAAAGCGGCTGATAGATAAATAAAGGCTTTGTTTAGAATTGATAAATCAAAACTATCGCCGCCGCTTTTGACGGCTACAAAATCTTGTAAAAACTCCCTTTAGTATTTCCGCCTCTTTTTTCTATACGCCCTTTTTCTATTAAACCTTTGACTATAGCATTGACCTGTTGCCTTGAAACTTTTAAGAACTTTACCGCATCGCCTGCCGTAAATTCGCCGACATTTACAAATTTATTTAATACTCGGCTCTCGCCCGCAGTCAATCTCATTGAAACCGTAATTTGAGAGAGAGAATTTTTAGCCTTTGCTATAGCGCTTTGCAAAGAGTATTTTAAACCGTCTGTAAAATATTCAAGCCACTGCGTCAAATTGCCTCGGTCTGCCTTTGAAAGTTTGTCGGAATACAACTTTCTATCCGTATCGTAAAAATCATCAAGAATAAAATACTTATTTATTTGATAGCCGTTTTGCATTAGAAACAAAGCGGTAAGAAGCCTGCCCGTCCTGCCGTTTCCGTCAATAAACGGATGCAGATATACATATTGATGATGAAAAATGCCCGCCCTGATAATAGGCAAAATCTGTGCGCTCTCTTGCGCCCATTCAAATAATTCGCCCAAATGTTTTTTTATTTCCTCTCTTTTATGATAAGGGGGATTGTGCTTAATAATAGTTTCTATGCCTTTCGGCGTTCTGATTCGGTTTCCTACAACTACGGCGGCATTTCTTATCTGCCCCGCTATTTTGTCTTTTACTCCCGTCAAAAGTTCTCTATGAATCTCAAGCAAAGTTTTAATGTCAAAAGTCCTGCAAGAGGGAAGTTTTTTTAGAATGCCGAAATAATTGACTGCTTCTTTCTCATCTCTTGTAGATGGAACTCTGCCGCCGAGCAAGAGATTTGTGACTTCGGCAAGAGATAAAGCATTCCCCTCTATACTGTTTGAAATAAACGAGGATTGGACAAGATTATTCCTCTCTAAATTCAGCCATAAACTTTTAGGCAAATGCAGGCTTTCTATTTGCCCGTATAATCTCTCTACAGCCGAAACGCTTGAGAGCAGTTTTGAAGTTAAATTGTATTTAGGCTTAAACATAATTTGATTATCCGTTATTGTCAACATTATTGTCAAGTTTATTGTCAACCATATTGTCAACTCTATTGTCAAGTATTAAACGGCAATGTTTACGGCATAAAAAACAAGAAAGCAGACGGCGCTTGCGCTGTCTGCTTTCTCCTGTCCGTTGAAACTAACAGATTACATTTATATGGGGCGAACGACGGGGCTTGAACCCGCAACCTTCGGTTCCACAAACCGACGCTCTAACCAATTGAGCTACGATCGCCGTTTTTATTATCTAAAAAAAGTAAAAGTGGAAAATCGTTATAAGCGTTCAAAAAACTGTTTTCAACGGGCGGGAGTTTAGCAAAAATTAAGTAGAAAAAATGCAAAGCGAAACCCGCAAGATGAAACAGCGTATTTAATAGGCGTTTGACGGTTCTAATATGTATACAACTACATCTCTAAACATCCAAGGTTTTTCTTCTTCGGCATTGTTGACGCCCAAATCTATTCTATTTCCTTTTATTGCATTGCCCGTATCTCCCGCATAGCCGTATCCAAAACCTGAAACAAAAACGCGGGTTCTCAACGGTATCACAGACGGGTCAACTGCAACTATGCCCCTTTGCATTTTTTGTCCTAAAAAAGTGATTGTGCCGTCGCCCCAAGCGAGAGGGTCCCCTGGATAATAGGCTGTCGCTGTCATATTTATTCTATCCGCTTTTGAGAGGTCGTAAATCTTTTCAACTTGCCCGTCTTTTGTTAAAAGAACTAAACGAAAGTATTCTTTTGCAATGCTTCTTTGCCTCAAAACTTCAGAATTTTTCAAAATATCATTGTGGAAAATTTCAGCAATGTCGGAGAGAATAGTTTTCTCAACGCCTTTTTGAAGTTCAACTGTTCTCAGATTTGAAGAGTATTGCCGGCTCCATAAAACTCTAAACGGAATCTCTTTTTTTTCCTTTCTAATTTTTTGAGAGACTTTTACAATTTCAAGCGTAAAAGCGGGTTCAATAGGAAGTTTTAAATCATAATTTACAATTTTGTCTTTTCCTATTTTGATGCCGTTTAAGTTCAAAACCCTTTCTGCAGAAACGCTTTTATAGGCGGGCATTATGTAGAAGGATTCCCCGCAATAGTCAATATAACTGTAAAGCCTGTAAAGATTAAACATAGCCGAAAACTTATAGAAAAAAGCAATAAATAAAACTATAAAAATTATTTTGCTAAAAGATATAAAAAGATTTTTATTCATTGTCTTGCAGATATGGACGCAGTCTAAAATTTAGATGCGCATTCTTTGCGAGCGCTTCTATTTTTGAAACGTCAAGAGACGGGAGAGACACTGCGGTAATTGTAACCTCTGGAATACAATTTTTAGCCTCTTTTGCAAATTTAAGAATTTCGTCAAAAGATTCTTCGCCAAAGGCAGGCTTATTTATTTCATTATGCTCTTTTGGATTTGAGCCGTTTAAAGATATTGAAATTGCATCAACTAATCCTTTTAGGCGCGGCAATATATTTTTGCCGTAAAATTTATTTGCAAGTCCAGCCGTATTTATCCTTATCTTTGCGCCTTTTTCTTTGAGAACACGGCAGACTTCTACAACAGTTTCAAGCCTTGTCAAAGCGTCTCCGTATCCGCAAAAAACTATTTCTTTATACTTTTTTACATCTCCGATTGCAGATAAAATCTGCTCTATGCTCGGCTCTGCGTCTAATTTCAAATCGTTTCCGTAAAATTTATTGTCCCATTTGTTTTTTATGCAATAAGGACAAGCCATCATACAGCGGTTTGTGATATTCAAATATCCATTTTCGCCTAAAGTGTAAAAAATTGTATTTTTCATTTTTGACCGCCTAAAAAAAGTCTTTCCGCATTTGTATATGTTGCCGCGCAAACTTCCTCAATTGAAATGTTTTTAATCTCGGCAAGTTTCTCTGCAATTTCTAAAACGAAAGATGGCTCGCTTCTCTTTCCGCGCTCATTTTGCGGCGCGCGGTATGGGCAATCCGTCTCAATTAAAAGATTTGACAATGGAGCGTCGGCTATTACATTTCTAATCTCTTGCGCTTTAGGATAAGTAATTGTTGAACACACTCCGAGCATAAAACCCATATCTATATAAATTTTCGCCTCTTGCATTGAGCCGTCAAAAGAATGGATAACTCCGCTCGGCACTCTCTTATACTCTTTTAATATTGAGATGACATCAAGCCCTGAATTTCTGCTATGAATGACAATAGGCTTATTTACTTCCGCCGCTATATCTATTTGCCTTTTAAAAACTTTTTTTTGCAAATCTTGAGGAGAATAGTTGTAATAATAATCCAATCCTGCCTCTCCTACGGCAACCGCTTTTTTATTCTCTAAAAGTTTTAAGAGTTTTTTGAAATCCTCATCTACGGCATTTTGAGCCTCGTGTGGATGAATGCCGAAAGTTGTCCATATGCCTTCTTTTTGCGAAAGTTTAAGCGATTTATCCCAAACTTTTTCCTCGCAGGCTATGTCTATAATAGCGCAAACTCCGCTTTCAAAAGAGCGGTTGATTACCGCTTCTCTGTCCGCGTCATAGACTTTATCTGAAATATGAGCGTGAGAATCAATTGCCTTCATTTTCATCAATTCCTTTTCTTTTTTTTAAAGCGTTTAAATAAAAATTTTTAATTATTGAGAGAGTCTCGCGGACAAAATTAGCGGGCAGCGTCCATATATCCGTATAAGCCGGATACCCCGCGGCATCAAAACCTAAAGCGGAAGCCATACTCAAAGCGCGGTAGATATGAAAATTATTCGTGATGACGGCAATTTTATAAGGTTCTCCCTGAAAATATAAATCTAAAATTTCTTTTGAATTTTGCAAATTCTCAAAAGTGTTTTGAGATTTATCCTCCTCTATAATTAAATCTTTGTCTATGCCTTTTGATAAAAGATAATTTTTCATCTCGGAAGACTCAGACTTATCTTCGCCTTTATTCTGCCCGCCCGCCGTTATTATCAAAGCGCTTGGATTGTTTTTATTATATCTAACAGCCTCGTCTAATCTGTATTTAAGCAACGGCGCAGGCTGACCGTTTTTTAAAGAAGCGCCTAAAACTATTGCGGCATTTTCTTTATAATCGCCTTTGCTAAAAACTCCTTTGATGATAAAAAGCGCTATTGTGAAAAGAAATATAAACAAAGCGGTTAAAGCAAGTTGCGTCAATGATTGAATTCTATGCGGCATTTTTAAATAGTATTTGCCAAGCGCAAAAAAGACGATAGCCGCCGCAACAAATATAAAAATTGCCGATGTAAAACCTTCTTTTATAATCAAAAATACGGAATATGCCGCAAAAATAACCCCGAGAACTAAGAAAACTTTTAAAATTACATTCATTGATTTACCTCTTGTTTTGTTGACTGCGCATTTAAACTTCTGTTCTAAAACCATTGACCTTTAACTCTTAACTGTTCATATATTTCCGTCTTTCTTTTTCAGAAAGTTTCTCTATTGAATATCTCAGCATAGTTCTCGGCATCTCTTTACAATACTTATCCAAAAAACCGCGCAAAACCGCTATATCTTTTTTGCCCGTCTCTCTTAACATCCAGCCCGAAGCCTTGTGTATTAAATCGTGTTTATGCCCTAAAAAATAAGAGCATAATTTTAATATCTCTTGAAAATGCCCGCGCCTTATAAAATAAAGATTTGAGACGATAGAAATTCTTTCTTTCCAAAGTTGCCCCGATTTTGAAAACTCAAACATAGTTTTTGTCCCGTTTTTAAACCAAAAATCGCCTGCAATATTTGGAGCGCTCAAATCAACTAAATACCAGTTGTTTATAAAAGCGGTATTCCTGCAATACAAAGAGACAATTTCTTTTTTTTGATTTTCACCGCCTTCTCTGTATTTATCAATTA
>JAIRQB010000123.1 GCA_031256695.1 Elusimicrobiota bacterium
CAGAATAAAAGAACCTAATTTTATCAAACAAGCCCAAACAGATATATTTTCTGCAGAAACAATTTGAGATTTTATTTTAGAGAGTTCTCCTTCAGACAAATTTGGAAATCTCTCATACAAAATAGAACAAGTAATAGCAGAAATTATGCTGTCGCCTAAAAATTCTAATCTCTCATAATATTGAGCGACATTGTTTTCAAGGGCAAACGATTTATGAGTTAAAGCCGTTGTCAAAATATCAGTATTATTAAATTCATATCCAAGAAGATTTTGCAACTCGCTCAAATTGTTATTTAACATATCTCTTGACTGCTATTGTTGTATTATGCCCGCCAAAACCCAAAGAATTAGAAAGAGCGCAATTGATATTTTGCTCTCTTGAAACATTAGGGACATAATCCAAATCACATTCAGGATCCGGCGTTTGATAATTGATAGTAGGATGTATAAAACCGCCCTGCATTGAAACAAGTATCGCTATAAGTTCAATGCCGGCTGCTCCACCTAAAATATGTCCCGTCATTGACTTCGTTGAAGAAATAGGGATTTTATAAGCCCTATCCCCAAAAAGTTTTTTTACGGCTAAAGTTTCAACTCTATCATTCATAAGAGTAGATGTTCCGTGCGCATTTATATAGTCTATCCCGTCCTTTGAAATCTCGGCGTCTTTAAGCGCCGCTTCCATAGCAAGAATAGCGCCTTTGCCTTCAATATCCGGCGCTGTGATATGATATGCGTCATCGGAAGCGCCGAAACCAGCAAGTTCTCCATATATAAAAGCGCCCCTTGCCAAAGCGCGTTCTAAAGTCTCTAAAACAACTAAACCAGCGCCTTCTCCCATTACAAAACCGTCTCTGTTTTTATCAAAAGGACAAGAAGCTTTTGTAGGCTCATCATTCTTTTGGGAAAGAGCCTTCATAGAGCAAAAACCCGCTACTCCCAGCGGAGTGATTACGCTTTCAGCGCCGCCTGAAATCATAATATCGGCTTCGCCGGCGCGCAAAATTTTTAGGGCATCGCCCAAAGCGTGATTAGCCGATGAACAAGCGCTGACAGTTGAATAATTTGGTCCGCAAAATCCATATTTAATTGCTATTTCGCCGGGCAAGATATTGGCTATAAGCATAGGAATGAGAAAAGGACTCACTTTTTTGGGACCTCTTTCTAAAAGAGCCTGTTCTTCCTCTTCCATCACTCCTAAACCGCCCATACCTGTGCCTATAACTACTCCTATGCGCGTTAAATCCTCTTTTGAAAGGTCAAGTTTAGAATCTTCAATAGCCAAAGAGGCAGCCACAAGCCCCATTTGGGCAAATCTTGCAGTCTTTTTTATTTTTTTCTTATCAATATACGGCTCAGGGTCAAAATCCTTTATATAGCCTGCGATTTTACAGGTAAAATCTGTTGTATCAAAATGCTCTATCTTTGAAACGCCGGATTTTCCTTCGCGTAAAGCCTTGCTAAAAACATCCTTGCCTACCCCTATAGGACTGACTACCCCCAAACCGGTAATTACTATTCTTCTTTTCATAAAACACCTTAAAAAATCAATCGTTTTTTATTTTTTGGGATGCGCATTTATATATTCAATCGCATCTGCAACTTTTTGAATTTTCTCGGCTTCTTCATCTGGTATTTCAATGCCGAATTCCTCTTCAAAAGCCATCACAAGTTCAACTGTATCTAAAGAATCTGCGCCCAAATCATTGACAAAAGAGGCTTCAGGAACAACCTCGTCTTTATCCACGCCTAACTGCTCTACAATAATTTCCTTTACTCTTGCTTCCAAATCCATATTTTCGGTATCTGCCATTTTGGATTCCTCCCTCTTTAAAATTTAACTTCCATTATTTTGCCTATTTATCTTAACCCCCCAATAACCATTAAATAAAACAATTATTGGGGGGTCATAAATACTCTATTTAATTTGCTTCCTACATATACATTCCGCCATTGACCGCTATAACCTGACCTGTTATATAAGAAGATTCATCGCTTGCCAAAAACAGAGCGGCATTTGCCACATCAGAAGCCTCGCCCAGCCTTGAAAGCGGAATCATTTTAGACATAGCCTCTTTCGCCTCATCGTTTAAAGCGTCAGTCATAGCGGTCCTTATAAAACCGGGCGCTATGGCGTTTACCAAAATATTTCTTGAGGAAAATTCACGCGCGCAAGTCTTTGTTATGGCAATTACCCCGCCTTTCGTAGCAGAATAATTTATCTGACCAGCATTTCCCATCTGCCCTACAACAGAGGCAATATTTATTATTCGTCCTTCTCTTTGCTTCAACAACTGACGGCTCGCCGCTTTAATACAATTAAAAACGCCTTTCAAATTTACCGCTATTACGGCGTCCCACTCTGCCTCTGTCATTCTCAAAATGAGATTATCTTTTGTAATTCCAGCGTTGTTGACAAGTATATTTATTTTAGAGAATTTGTCAATAGTAGTTTTTATGAGGTTATCGCAGTCCTCCAACTTGACTACATTTGCCCCTATCGCTATGGTTTCAACTCCATATTTTGAAGCAATCTCGTCAGCGGTTTGCTGAGATAAGCCCTGATTTATATCAGAAACCGCTATTTTTGCGCCCTCTCTTGCGAAAGTTTCCGCTATAGATTTACCTATTCCTTGCGCTGAACCAGTAATTAACGCTATTTTATCTTTTAGCCTCATTTTCTATCTCCTTTTAATGTATTTTTACTGTTTTATTCCAAATTACACTGTTCTTTTTTTATACGAAACAGCACGATTTATAATAATTAAGCGCCAATGTAGTCTTTTAGAGCCTCTATTCCAACGCTGTCTTCAACATTTAGAGCCTTTTTGCTTTTATCTATCCTTCTCAATAGCCCAGACAATACCTTGCCGGGTCCTATCTCTACAAAATACTCAAAACCATCTTTTATTATATTAGATATAGTCTCATCCCATTTGACTGGATTATTTATCTGTCTGACAAGTTTTTCTTTCAACTCTTGCTGTTCATTTGTCAAAGTGGCATCGCAATTTGTCCATACACCAAAAGACGGCTCTTTAAAAGTATATTTTCCCAATTCAGAGCGCATATTATCAGAAGCCTCTTTCATCAAAGAAGAATGAAATGCGCCTGATACATTCAGCATTATAGATTTTAGAGCGCCTTTTGACTTTGCTATATCAATGGCTTTATTTAAGGCTTCAATTTGCCCTGCTATTACAATTTGCCCAGGCGAATTATAATTTACCATTTCACAAACTCCCAAATTGGAAACTTCCTTGCAAATATCCGAGAGAATTTCTTTATCCAAACCCAAAACAGCCACCATAGAGCCGGGATTTTTTTCGGAAGCTGCTTGAATAAAAGCGCCTCTTGCCTTAACTAAAGCCAAACCATCTTTAAAACTGCAAAAACCAGCCGCGCACAGCGCTGAGTATTCGCCTAAAGAGTGACCTGCTGCTGTAAAACCGCAACGCTGTAAATCTAATTTATCTTTTAAAACTTCAAAGGCGGCAACAGATACCGTAAAAATTGCAGGCTGCGTATATTTTGTAAGTTTTAGAGTCTCTTCTGGACCTTCAAAAATAATTTTTTTCAATTCCTCGCCGCTTTGGTCTATAATTTCTTGCGCTTTTGGATATTTATCGTATAAATCCTTTCCCATACCAACGCTTTGCGAGCCTTGTCCCGGAAACATCAAACAAATTTTTTTCATTTTATTCCCCCTCTTTAATGCATAATCCTCGCTTCTCAACTCTGTCTATAATACTTTATTTATGCGCTCTTATATCTGAAAACGTCAGGCTTTCTTACTCTCATTTTAGTCGCAACAATATATCTGCCTTCTAGAAAATATACATTTGCATATATGCCTCGCCCGGAGAGGACTAAAACCAAACAAAAACTCCGACGACAAACTTAAAAAGCTGGTAAAAAATGGGTAAAACCATACTTGTTTTGCTGTCTATTTTAAGTCTATTTTAAGTCTATTTTTAGTTTTTTAGTAATCAATCCTATTTATATTTTCAGAATGTTTTTCAGTTGTTATATGCCGATATACTTCTAAAATTTTCAAATTAGTAATGCGGGCATATTTTAAAATGTCAGCGCTGTCTATGCCGCTATTAGCAAGTTTGGATATATAAGTATGTCTGCAGGTATGCGCTCCCGCTTCTTTTATGCCTATACGCCGCAAAAACTTTTTAGCAAGGATAGAATATAATCCTGTATCTATTTCTCTATCTTGTATATACGGCGCTACATACTTATCAGCAGGCTCGGCTTTAAATAATGCTGTCAAATACTCTCTTAACTTATTATGAAGCGGTAT
>JAIRQB010000125.1 GCA_031256695.1 Elusimicrobiota bacterium
CTAAATAGTGGTCTGAAAAAGCGTAATTTTGTTCAGGGTCTAAAACTTCAAGCAATGCAGAAGAAGGATCTCCGCGCCAGTCGCTGCCGATTTTATCTATCTCGTCTAAAATAAAAACGGGATTATTTGAATCCGCCTTTTTCATAGATTGAATTATTTTGCCCGGCAGAGAGCCTATATAAGTGCGGCGGTGTCCGCGTATTTCAGCCTCGTCGCGCACGCCTCCCATAGAAATGCGGACAAAATTGCGCCCTAAACTGCGCGCTACAGATTTTGCTATTGAAGTTTTGCCGACGCCGGGAGGACCGATAAAGCAAAGGATTGGTCCCTTGATTTTTTTTACGCGGGATAAAATCGCCAAATACTCCAAAATCCTTTCTTTGATTTTTTCTAATCCGTAATGATCTTCGTCAAGAATCGCCTTTGCCCTGTTTAAATCTAAATTGTCCTCTGTTGATTTTTCCCAAGGCAAATCCAAAATCCACTCTAAATAAGTTCTTATAACTGTAGCCTCAGGCGACATCGGCATCATCTTTTCAAGCCTTGCCAATTCTTTATCAGCCGCTTCTCTTGCCGCTTTAGAGAGTTTTGCTTTTTTTATTTTGATTTTTAACTCATCTATATCTTTTTGGCTTTCATCTTTTTGATTTAACTCTTTCTGTATAGCCTTCATCTGCTCGTTTAAATAATATTCTTTCTGATTTTTTTCCATCTGCCCTCTGACTCTGTTTTGAATTTGTTTTTCAATGTTTAAAATTTCAATTTCAGAGTTCAAAATATCAACTATTTTTTCCAGTCTTGAAAGCGGATTTATGATTTCAAGCAGCGCTTGTTTGTCCTCGTTTTTTACACTCAAATGAGCCGCTATAGTGTCGGCAAGGCGCGCAGGCTCTTCAATATTTTCTAAAGAATACGCCAATTCAACGGGCATACGGGGGTTTAACTTCACATATTTTTCAAAAAGGGATAAGGCATTGCGCATAGTCGCTTCAAGGCTTGGAGTTTTTTCAATGTTTTCATCTATAGCCTTTACGCCTACTTCAACATAGCCGTTATCGTTTAATTTAAAATCAGTCCACTGAAAACGCGATATGCCTTCCACCAGCGCTTTCAAAGAGCCGTCGGGCATTTTAAGCATCTGTAAAACTTCGCATACTGTCCCTATAGAAAATATATCGCTTGGCGACGGATCTTCTATATGGACATTTTTTTGCGTCACTATAAAAATATATCTATGAGTTGACATAGCCTCTTCTAAAGCCCTAATTGACTTATCTCTCCCGACTGATATAGGCAATACCATAGCGGGATAGACGATAATGTCCCTTATCGGCAGCATAGGTAAAATATTAGGTATTTCATTGTCTTGCTGTTTAATTATATCGCTCATGCGCTCTCCTCCGTTCCATCGCGAAACTCTAAATTAGGTCTTTCTTTCTCTAAAACCGTTCCTTTTGTAATTATGCATTTACTGATTCTATTGTTGTCGGGTATTTCAAACATAATGTCGCGCAAGATATTTTCAATTATGGCGCGCAATCCTCTTGCGCCCGACCCTTTTTTTATAGATTTTTGCGCTATGCTTTTAAGCGCTTCCTCTTCAAAAATAAGTTCTACTGATTCCCGCGCAAAAATCTTCGTAAATTGCTTGATTAAAGAATTGCGCGGCTCGGTTAGAATGCGGATTAAATCTGCTTCTGTGAGATGATTTAAAACCGACACTACGGGAACTCTGCCTACAAATTCTGGAATTAAACCGTATTTAATTAAATCCTCGCTTTCTACAAAGTTCAAAAAAGATTTTGAATCGGCTTTTATATTGACAGCCGTCATACTTGATTTGTCTTTTATAAAGCCCAAAGATTTTTGAGACAGCCTCTTCTCAACTATTTTGTCTAATCCGCTAAACGCCCCGCCGCAAATAAATAATATATTGGAAGTGTCTAACTTAATATAGTCTTGGCTTGGGTGTTTGCGCCCGCCTTGAGGCGGGACATTGGCTATTGTGCCTTCTATAATTTTAAGCAAAGCCTGCTGAACGCCTTCGCCTGAAACATCTCTCGTAATTGAAGGGCTGTCTGATTTGCGGGCGATTTTATCTATCTCATCTATATAGACTATTCCTAACTGGGCTTTTTTTATATTGTGATTTGCATTCTGCACAAGTCTTAAAAGTATATTTTCTACGTCTTCTCCGACATAACCCGCCTCTGTGAGCGTAGTAGCGTCTGCAATAGCAAAAGGCACTGACAGAAGCCTTGCCAATGTTTGAGCGAGCAGAGTTTTGCCCGTCCCCGTAGGTCCTATAAGCAGGACATTTGATTTTTGCAATTCAACTTCTTTCTCCTTTCTAAAAATAGATTCTCTAAAAGATAAATTTTCCACTCTCCTGTAATGATTATAGACTGCCACCGCTAAAGTTTTTTTAGTTTCATCTTGCCCTACTACATATTGGTCTAAAACCCTTTTTATTTGGCTTGGTCTTGGTATATTTAAAGCCATATCCGACATACTGTATATTCCGCCGTCTTCGTCAAAGACTTCTTTATCAAGCAAAGCATATGAACTTTTGACGCATTCTTCGCATATATATATCCCGTATTTTCCGACAAGCCTCAATGGAAAACCTTTGCCGCAAAAAATGCATTTCTGTTTAGACGGCTCTGCGCCGAAAGCGGAATAATCTTTATCTTTTATAGTCATATTTTTTTAAATCCTCTTGCTATTTATTTTCAGCGTCTTTCATAGAAACTATCACTTCGTCAATCAGTCCGTATTCTTTAGCCTCTTGAGCCGACATATAATAATTTCTATCTGTGTCTTTCAAAACCTGCGCTTTATTCTTCCCCGTGTGAAAAGCCAAAATTTCAGACAATTTCTCTTTTGCCGCTATGAGTTCTTTCGTCTCTATTTCAATATCGGAAGCGGAGCCTGAAAGCCCTCCGCCGTAAATGAGGGGCTGATGCATCATAATTCTTGAATGCGGCAGGGCATATCTTTTGCCTTTCGTCCCGGCGGCAAGAAGCAAAGCGCCGAATGACATAGCCATACCCATACAAATTGTAGTAATTGGGCTTTTTATAAATTGCATCGTGTCATAAACAGCAAGACCTGCATTTACCGCCCCGCCTGGGGAATTTATATACAAACTTATATCTTTCCCCTGCTCTTCTGAATCAAGATATAGAAGTTGAGAGATGAGAATATTTGCAGATTCAGTAGTCACAGCGCCATCATAGCCCCCTACAAAAATAATTCTGTCTTTTAAAAGCCTTGAATATATGTCAAATGTCACCGCTGAACCTTGACTCCATCTCTCTATTACTGTCGGTATTATGCCGGGCATTTTTTACTCCTTTAATCTTTAACTATTTCCGTGATTTTTGCATTGGCAATCAAGAAATCAAAAATTTTGTTTTCTTTAAGATAAGACTTAATTGAGTCTTTGTTTTTCTCAAAGTATTCAGCGCCGTTTTTAGGATTTCCTTCTAAAATTTTGGCTCTTTCTTTTTCAATTTCCTCTTCTGAAACCTGCATATTTTCTGCCGTATAAATTTTATTGATTATATAAGACAGCCTCACTGAGTTTTCCGCATCTTTTTTTATTATCTCTTGAGCGCTTTTGATTTCATTGTCTATATAATCTCGGCTATAGCCGTATAATCTGCTTTTCAAGCGTTCTATTACAGTTTTTTCCTGCTCTTTTATTAAACATTGAGGGACTTCAAAGACATTTTTTTCTAATAAATAATCGTCAATAATTCTATAAACCGCTTCTTGCTGCCGCTCTTTCTCCCCGCGCTCTAAATTCTCTTTAACTTTCTTTTTTAAATCCTCTAAATTTTCGCAATCCAAATCTTTGGCAAAATCGTCGTTTAATTCAGGCGCTTCTTTTTCTTTGATTGAATTTATTTTTATTTTAAAAACAACTTCTTTGCCCGCGAATAGTTTATTTGGATAATTGCTTTCATAATGCGCTTTTATTTCTCTTTCATCGTTTTCTTTAGCGCCAAAAAGCCCGTCTTTAAACTCTTTCAAAGTTCTATCTAAACTTAAATCTATGGCAAATTCTTTAACTGAGAGTTCTTTTATTTTTTCGCCTTTCTCATCAAAAACATCGTAATTGGCATATACTATTGACTTTTCACCGACTATGCCTGTCTTTGAAGGCGCAACAATGCTGTTTCTCTGTCTTAAAGCGTCAAGCGCTTTTAAAATTTTTTCATCTGTAATTTTAAAAATCTCTTTTTGAACAGGGATTTCTTTATAATCTTTAACCTCAAAACTCGGCGAGCATTCGGCTGTAAAACGGTATTTCAAATTTTCCCCCGTTTTATAATCTATCTCATCAACTATTGGAATATCCAAAGGATTAAAATTCTCTCTTTCCATAGCGGCAAAAACAGTTTGCTTGACTAAATTTTCAACAGCATCATTTTTAGCCGCTTCAAAATAAGAATCTTTGATAATATCCCTCGGCGCTTTGCCTTGCCTGAAACCGGGTATTTTGACGCGCTTTTGCGTAGAAATAAGCAGTTTTTCAATCTCGCCTTCTACAGCAGAACTTTCTATTTCAACCTCAATAGAAATAGATACCGCTTTTTTCTCTAAAACTTGAGACTTAAATTCAATTTTTTCTTTTTGCTCTGCCATTTTTGCCCCTCTATTTTTATTTTTATTTTATGCATATTTGTCTTTACAGAAAGACTGCGGCAAAACTATTTTTTTATGCGGGCGAAGGGACTTGAACCCCCACACCTTGCGGTATATGGTCCTAAGCCATATGCGTCTGCCATTCCGCCACGCCCGCCCTCTCTACTATAAAAGCCGATATAAGTCCTTATATTATGAAGAGCGCTTTGCCTTTTTCGCATCTGCTCCGCTGCAAGAACCCGTAAAACTTTGCGCCCCGCATATACGAAAAATGCTTTGCGCGGTTAAAGTCTATAAAATAAGCCTTTAAACAACTTCTTAAAAGCCTATAAAAGAAAAATGCGCTGCACAGGAACATAACTTAAATCATTTTCCGACGACAGTATCAGAAACAGGGTAAAATTTGGGTAAAAATATACCTGTTTTCATACTATTTTCAGTCTTTTTAGTAATCAATCATATTTATATTTTCAGAATGTTTTTCAGTCGTTATATGCCGATACACTTCTAAAATTTTCAAATTACTTATACGGGCGTATTTGAGTATATCAGCGCTGTCTATTCCGCTATTTGCAAGTTTAGAAATATAAGTATGTCTGCAGGTATGCGCTCCCGCCTCTTTTATGCCTATACGCCGCAAAAACTTTTTAGCAAGTATAGAATATAATCCTGTATCTATTTCTCTATCTTGTATATACGGCGCTACATACTTATCAGCAGGCTCGGCTTTAAATAATGCTGTCAAATACTCTCTTAACTTATTATGAAGCGGTAT
>JAIRQB010000154.1 GCA_031256695.1 Elusimicrobiota bacterium
ATTATGAGTATTTGACGGCTTTCCAACTTCCGCTCTTATAAACAGACAAAAGGACAACTGTGAATTTAATCAGATTTCTTTTCGCTTTAATCGCATCTCCTGCAGTTTTAAACTCCTTATATATCCTCATAAAAACAATCTTGTCTTTTGCAGGCATACAAAATTACAAATATGCGCCTTTTTGGGCGGGCATTTTATGCTATGGCGTTTTTCAAGTTTTATTTTATAAGCCATTTCGGCTCTATATATTCGGGCACGAACTCACTCACGCTATAGCCGGCATTTTAAGCGGCGCTTCTATAAAAAATTTTAGAGTAGGCAAGAGGTCAGGCAGCGTCGTTTTAGACAAAGACAATATATGGATAACTCTGTCTCCTTATTTTATTCCGCTGTATTCTTTTGCAGTCCTTTGTCTTTATTTTGCCGCAGGATATTTTTTAGACATCTCTCTAATCTATTCTTATTTTCTTTTCTTTTTAGGCTTTACTGTTGCTTTTCATTTTGCCTTGACGGTTTTTGTAATAAAAATAGGGCAGCCCGATTTAAAAGTCTACGGGCTTTTCTTTTCTTTAATTATTATTTTAGCCGTAAATGCCGCAGTTTTCAGCATTTTGCTGGTTTTGGCTTTTCCGAGAGAAATAAATGCATCTCTTTTATTTTCAAATTATTATTATGGAGCAAATGCCGTCTACAAAGACATAATAGACGGCATTGCCGCATTGTTAAATAAAAAGAGTTTTATTTAGTTTTCTTTACAGAGATGATAATTGAGGCTGCAAGGATAGAGAGGATTAAGGCAAGAGATGTAAAAGAGGAAATATGATAATAATGGGATAAAAGCATTTTTGCGCCGACGAAAAATAAAATAAGCGCAACTCCGTATCTTAAAAATTGAAATCTGTCGGCAAGACCAGCCAACATAAAATATAGAGAGCGAAGCCCTAAAACAGCGAAGATATTTGAACTGTAAACTATAAAAGAGTCAGTTGTAATTGATAAGACTGCGGGTATAGAATCTACTGCAAAAATAATGTCAGAGGCTTCTATCACTATCACTGCCGCAAATAATGGAGTTGCATATAAAACTCCGTTTTCTCTTTCAAAAAAATCTCCGCTTTTTATGTCTGGTTTTAGCGGAAAAACTTTTTTAAGTATTTTAAAAGCCTTATTGTTTTCTATGCCGCCTTCCTCTTTGCCGCCTGCAAACATTTTTATAGACGTCCACAAAAGAATTGCCCCGAAAACATAAATAGCCCAAGAAAAACTATTGATAAATTTTATGCCCGCGAAAATAAATAAAAATCTTAAAAACACAGCGCCTAAAATGCCGTAAATTAAAACTTTATGCTGATATTGCGGCGTAATTTTGAAAAAAGAAAAAATCATAATAATTACAAACATATTGTCTATTGAGAGAGAATACTCTACGGCGTATCCCGTAAAATATTCCAGCGCTTTTTCTTGCCCTAACAGAGCAAAAATCAAAACGCCGAAAATCAGCGCGAGGCTTATCCAAACGGCAATCAGTTTTCCCGCTTCTTTTATATTGATGCCTTTTTTATGACGCCCTAAAATTATTAAGTCTGCAAAAAAAGCCGAAGTAATCAAAACCCAGAAAATTATCCACAACGTAGTTTGCATATCCATTTACATTCCCTCTTATATTTAGATTTCGTTTTAGATTTATGCCTTGCGATGAGGCAAATTTGCTTTATGTATGCAAAACGGCTTCTGTTTATAAAACAGAAACCGTTTTTATTTTTTTACATTGAAATTTTTATACCGCCTTCAGCCGGGCGGTATAAAATTTTTATTGAGGCATATCGTGATGCATTTCTTTTGACAGCGCTTTTTGCAGAAAATCAATTTTTTGCAAGACATTAAAAGTTTCGCCGTTAAATTTTACCGTTCTCAGCCATTCATTAGGATTATTATTTTCAAAACCAAGTTCAACATCGGCAAATGTAAATTGCGCGTGAGCATTTGGGCTTACGACAAGCAAATTTTTTAAGTGATGCCCTTTTTTAGGATTTATGTGATGTATTTCAAAATACGGCTCGCCGTTTTTCATAATGAAAGAAAAATTTGTCAACTGACACCGCCCGCCGTATAAATCTCTTAAGAGTTCTCTGCAGGAAACGGGGACGGCTTCCCGTTTTGTTTTGGCATTATTGCTTTTTATTTTCCTATCTTGAATTACAGGCTCGTTTGAAAGTCTAACGAATTCATTCTCTATCATTTCTTGCAGCGTAATGTTGGCAATTTTAGCCGCTTGCTTGAGCGCCTCTTTTGCGCTTTCAGAAGTCTTGCTGTTTTCAAAACGATTCAACAATTTCTTAATCCGACAGGAGAAAATATTTTCAGGCGTTAATCTATAAATATTGTCCTCAAGTTTTTGAATAACTAATTCATCGCCGTTTCGCACTGAATATTTTTTATAAAACTCTTGTAATCCGCCGATACGGCATTCGCGCGTTGAACTTGAATAAGGAGAAAAAGTTTTCTTGTTTAGACTGCCATCTTGATTTGAAAGATATATCGTCCCGCGCTTTTTAGGAAACATATCAATCAAGGATACAGGTATTGCAAGAAGTCCTTTATTTATACGCCCTTGCGTAACTTTAATCGTCTTATAACTTAAAGGCAGGTCTGAATTCTTTATTTCCATAATTATATTTCCTCCTAAAAGCCAAAGTCTCTCCCAATTCCGACAACTGTATCGCAGTTAGGACAGCGAACTTCTAATTGCGGGTCGTGTATTAAAGATGACCTGCCTAATATAACCCACCTATCTCCGCTCCATTCCCACTCCTCAAACATTCCCGGCGGTGCGAAAATTAAATGCTCTAAAAGTTCTCCACATTTCTTACAAGATTTAAGAATCATATTGCCCCCTTATTATTTTTATAGAAAATTTTTGTTTCACATCTCTTTTAAAACTCAAAAAACTTCACAGCATTGTTATAAGAAATATCCTCAACTATTTTGCCCGCTATATCTAAATCATTTGGATATTCGCCGTTTTCAATCCAAGAACCAATCAACTCGCAGAGAATCCTTCTGAAATATTCGTGGCGGGGGTATGAGATAAAACTGCGGGAATCCGTCAGCATTCCTATAAAATTTGCCA
>JAIRQB010000014.1 GCA_031256695.1 Elusimicrobiota bacterium
TAATTTTCATTTTTTATTTGAGATGAAACGGTTTCAAAAGAGAGAAATTTTTTAAGCATATAGTCTATTTGCTCTTCGGAAATAATTGAAGGATAGTGCTGCTTCCAAATTTCTTCGGCAAGAGATATAGCCGTTTTTAATAATTCATCTGTGTCAGCCTCTATTATCTGCATTTTTTATCCCCCTGTATTTTTTATTTTTCTAACCGGCATCCGCCTTCAATACTCTGTCAAGCCCTGCATAATCTGCGCTTATCTCTATATTTGTATATCCTTTTTTTTCAAAAATTCTTTTTATTTCAAGCGGCAAGTTTGCATTTAATTCAAGGAATAAAGTTCCGTTTTTATTTAAGAAATTCTTCGCTTTTTGCGCTATCTGTTTATAAAAAGACAAGCCTCTGCAGGATGCAAGAAGCGATATTTTAGGCTCATACCGCAATTCCGCTTCCAGATTTTTAAATTCGCTTTCGCTTATATAAGGAGGGTTTGAAACAATTATGTCAAAAGTCTTGCCTGCAAGAGTTTCAAACAAATCGCTTTTCAAAAAATCTATACCGACGGCTTTATTAAGCAATGCATTTTCTTTTGCAATTTTTATAGCGCCTTCTGATATATCGCTGGCGCAAATATAATCAAAAGAGCCTAATTTTGACAAACTGACCGCTATCGCTCCGCTTCCGCAGCATAAATCCAAAACAGTTTTCTTATTGTTTTGCTTTGCGAAATTTAAAACAGCCTCTGTGAGAATCTCAGTCTCAGGTCTTGGAATTAAAACATTGCTGTCTACTTTAAAGTCTAATCCCATAAAAGAGCAAGAACCTATTATATAAGCTGCCGGTTCTCTGTTTGCTCTCCTTTCTATAAAATTTTGGAATTGTGAAACTTTATCAGGCGGGAGTTTGTCGCTTCTAAAAAGCGGAAGGCGGGAACGTTTAATATGCAGTATAAAACTTAAAAAAATTTCAATATCTGGTCTCGGTTCTTTTATGCCGAATGCCTTTAAAACGGACTCGGCTTCAAGCATTAAATCGTAAATTCTGTTTGTGTTAAAAATATCAGCCTCTGCATTTCCCTATTATGATTTCAATTTGCTTTCAATATCGGCTTCGTATAATTTTCCGACAATTTCAGAGAGATTTCCATCCATAACTTCGCCGATATTATAAACTGAATAGCCGATTCTGTGGTCGGTAATCCTGTTTTGCGGAAAATTATATGTTCTTATTTTTTCAGACCTGTCGCCGCTTCCAACTTGGCTTTTTCTATCGCTTGATATTTGTTTTTCGCGCTCTAGCACTTTTTGGTCATATAATTTGGCGAGCAGTATTTTCATAGCCTTGGCTCTGTTTTTTATCTGACTTCTTTCATCTTGGCAAGATATGACAATGCCTGTGGGCAGATGGGTAATTCTAATTGCAGAGTCAGTTTTATTTACGTGTTGTCCGCCTGCTCCCGATGCTCTATAGGTGTCTATTCTTAAATCGTCAGGCTTTATTTCAACATCAACTTCTTGCGCTTGCGGCAAAACTGCGACTGTTACGGCGGAAGTGTGGACTCTGCCTGAACTTTCCGTCTCAGGCACTCTTTGAACGCGGTGTATGCCCCTTTCAAATTTGAAATTCCGCCAAACATTTTGACCGTTTATTTCAAAGATGACTTCTTTATATCCGCCGAGACCTGTGGCATTTGAATCAATAATTTCATATTTCCAATTATTTCTCTCGGCAAACCGGCTATACATTCTAAACAGTTCTCCTGCAAAAAGAGCCGCTTCTTCTCCGCCCGTTCCAGCGCGTATTTCAACTATTATATTTTTGTTTTCCTCCGGATCCGGCGGCAAAAGCAATAATTTTATTTTGTTTTCAGTTTTTTCCTTTTCAAGGATAAGGCTATTGTATTCCTCATCCGCCATATCCCTTATCTGAATATCGTCTGAATTTTTCAATTCCAAAGAGTCTTTTATACCGCTCAAAAGTTTTTCATATTTCAAATATGCCTGGGATATGGGAAGCAGATAAGAATGCTCTTTTGTAAGATTTAGATACTTCTCATAGTCCTGCATAATGCCGGGATTTCCGAGTTCTTTTTCTATTTCTTTAAATCTATCGTTTAATGACTGCAGTTTTTCTATAAGCATATTGTTTTAAAATGAAAAATCGGCGGAAACTCTAAACACAGCGCCGCCGATTTTAAATCCATTATTGTTTTTATTTCGCTTCTTTGTTTTTCTTTGCCGAGACTTTTGCCCTTTTAGGAGATGTGGTAAGCACTCTAGCCGCAGTTTTTTTAACTCTGACAGGCGTTTTCTCTGCGCTCTTTTTTCTGACAACCATCTTTCCTTCTGTGCTTGCAAATCTTTTTTGAAACTTTTCAACTCTTCCCGCGGTATCTATCAACTTTTGCTTTCCCGTAAAAAAAGGATGGCAGTTTGAGCAGATTTCAAGTTTTATAGCCGGTTTAGTTGAACGGGTCTTAAAAGAATACCCGCAGGCGCAAGATACCAAACATTCTTCATATTTAGGATGGATTCCCTCTTTCATTTTGTCTATTTCTCCTTTTTTTTAATTTTTCCGACGGCAATTATGTCTTATTTCCCGTTTTTTGTCAAAAAATGAGCATTTTGCGGCATATTTGCAGAATAAGAACGGAATAAAATATTAGAGTTGCAGCAGTTAAAATTGATTTTAATTTGAATTGTAAATATCTTTTTATTTCAGACACAAGATATGCTGCGCTAGGCTTTAATATAGCCCAAGATATTGATTTAATCGTATTTTATAATCAACAAAATGGGAGTTTGACAAAACTACATCTATGTTATAGTATCCGCCGCTAACACAAGATATAGTGTTATGTCAAAATGCATTTTAGGCATTTTTTGAGTGTTTTTTAGCAATATTTTGCCGATTTAAGTTATTTTATGCCAAAGAAGTCGCTTTGTTTGGCAAAAAGTCAAGCCTTAAATCAGCCATACCTATATTTATTAAGCGCAAGATTTAGAATTAGACATTTATGGAGGCAAAAGAGATGAGATGCCCTTTTTGCTCAAGTTTTAATGGACAAGTTGTAGATTCCCGCCACGTTGAAAACTCTTCTGCTATCAGAAGACGGCGTCTCTGTTTGGATTGCAAAAAAAGGTGGACAACTTTTGAAAGACCGGAAGAACTCTCAATAATGGTAATCAAAAGCAATAATAGGAGAGAGCCGTATAATAGGGCTAAATTGCGCGAAGGCATAATCCGCGCCTGCCAAAAGCGCCCTGTTTCAGCGGAAATCATAGACAAACTCGTTTTAGAGACTGAAAATGAGATTTTCAGCGAATATATTATGGAAATACCGTCGCAAATAATAGGCGAAAAAGTATTAGGAAAACTCTATGCCATAGACGCTGTCGCATATATAAGATTTGCCTCAGTGTATAGGAAATTTGACGATATTGACGATTTTATAGACGAGATTCAAAAATTCAAGAAAGGCGGAAGTTAAAAATAGCCGGGGCGCGTCATAAAAAGTATTTAAGCGTTTCTATTTTAAGTTCCAATCTTTTAAATAAATGATATTTGAGGAGAAAGCAATGTCAAGTTTTAGCAAGGAGCAGTTTTTATCGGAAAACCCTGTTGTAGTTGTAAAAAATGCCTTAACAGTTTTGGAAAAGCGGTATTTACAAAAAGATGAAAAGGGAAATGTATGCGAAAAAGCGGAGGATTTGTTTTTTAGAGTGGCTGAAAATATAGCCAAAGCGGATAAAAATTATGATAAAGAGGCTGATATTGAGCCGACAATCAAAGAATTTTATCTGTCTATGGCTAATTTTGACTTTCTTCCCAATTCCCCTACTCTTATGAATGCGGGTAGGCATTTGCAGCAGTTGGCGGCTTGTTTTGTTTTGCCTATTGAAGATTCTATGGAGTCAATTTTTGAGACATTAAAAAATACCGCTCTTATACATAAGTCCGGCGGCGGAACAGGTTTTTCTTTTTCAAGGCTGCGCCCAAAACAAGACAGCGTCAAAAGCACAAACGGCATTTCATCTGGTCCCGTTTCATTTATGCAGGTTTTCAATGCCGCTACAGAGGCGATAAAACAAGGCGGGACAAGGCGCGGCGCAAATATGGGTATTTTGCGCATTGACCACCCCGACATTTTAGACTTCATAACTTGCAAAACTAAAAATGACAGCCTCAATAATTTCAATATCTCAATCGCTATTACAGATGAATTTATGAGCGCTGTAGAAAAAGATTTTGAATATTCTCTATACAATCCCCGCACAAAAGAAGTTGTCTCAAAGTTAAAAGCGAGAGAAGTTTTTGACAAAATTATAGACAGCGCTTGGAATAACGGAGAACCGGGCATTGTTTTTATAGACAAAATCAATGATAAAAACCCAACGCCCGCTATAGGTCTTATAGAATCTACAAATCCCTGCGGAGAACAGCCTCTTTTGCCTTACGAATCTTGCAATTTAGGCTCAATAAATTTAGGGCATTTTGTAAAAGACGGGAAGGCAGATTGGAATCGTCTCGGCAAAACAGTAAAGACCGCCGTTCACTTTTTAGACAATGTCATAGATATGAATGAATACCCGCTGAAAAAAATCAGCGTAACTACGCGCTCAAATAGGAAGATTGGGCTCGGCGTAATGGGCTGGGCTGATATGCTTTTGCTTTTAGGCATTCCATATGGAAGCGGAAAATCTTTTGAAATTGCAGAGCAAGTTATGGAATTTATAAGCAAAACTGCGCGGCAAGAGTCTGAAGAACTCGCTTTAAAAAGAGGCGTTTTCCCAAATTTTGACAAAAGCATTTATGCGAAAGACAAACCTTTGAGGAATGCCACAGCCACAACAATAGCGCCTACAGGCACAATAGGCATAATAGCGGGGGCTTCAGGCGGAATAGAGCCTATTTTCGCTTTGGTCTATAAGAGAGCGCAAGTTTTAGACAATGATGAAATGTTTGAGACAAACTCTCATTTTGAACAAATTGCAAAGCAGCGCGGCTTTTATTCAAAAGGCTTGATGGAAGCAATCTATAAGAGCGGAACGCTGAAAAACATAAAAGAAGTTCCGCAAGATATAAAAGAGATTTTTGTCACAGCCCACGACATTTCGCCCGAGCAGCATATAAAAATGCAGGCGGCTTTTCAGAAATGGACTGACAATGCCGTCTCTAAAACAGTAAATTTCCCTCATAGCGCTTCAAGAGAAGATGTAAAAAAAGTCTATCAACTCTCTTATAAACTGGGCTGTAAAGGAGTTACAGTTTATAGAGACGGCAGCAGAGATATGCAAGTTTTAAATCTCGCAAATAAAGCGGACGGCAAGACAGAAGCGGCGACAAAAGAATCAGTCAAAAGAGAGCCGCGCCCAAGACCAAGAAAAACAACGGGCTTTACATTCTTAATGAATACAGGCTGCGGGAAAATGTATGTGACAATCAATGAAGACGATAAAGGCGCTTGCGAAGTTTTTACTCAATTAGGCAAAAGCGGAGCCTGCACTTCTTCTCAAACTGAGGCTATAAGCCGTCTGATTTCTTTGGCTTTGCGCTCAGGCGTTGACCAAAACTCAATAATATCCCAACTCAAAGGCGTCAGATGCCCTTCGCCTATGCTTACAGAGGGCGGAACAGTTCTCTCTTGCGCCGACGCTGTGGCAAAAGCGATGGAGGCTTATATAAAAGAAAAGAAGACGCCTGAATTGGAATTTAAAAGCATAAATGCCTCATTTAAAGGAAACTCCGCTCTTGAAAGCAATAGTTCAAATAATCATTCCAATAATTTTTCTGACGGGCTTTTAAATCAAAAGTATTCGGCAAATCCTCAAGACAACTTTTCAGGCTCTTGCCCTCAATGCCCTGAATGCGGAGAAATGCTGGTTTTTTCTGAAGGGTGTTCTAAATGCAATTCTTGCGGATACTCAAAATGCAGTTAAAAACTTAATAAATTGAGAAGTGAGTAATTTGGCAGCGTAAAACGCTGCCAAACAACTCTTTAGTAATTTGTCGGCGCTATGTGTTTGCGCAGCGCTATGTGTTTGCGCAGCGCGCCTGCTTCTATCCAAAAAGCGCAATGCGCTTGTCTCTGTCAAAATTGCGCCAAATGACACCAAGAGTTTTGCAAATTAAAAAAACAATCATTTTTAATCCTTAAAAAGTATAGAATACAGGCGCAGGCAAAGATGCGGAAATAGACTATAAGTAAGCGGATAAACGGCGCGCTTGATTTGAATACAGACGCCATTGAAAAAGTTGCGCAGGCAATTGCAATTTCTAATGCTTTTAAAAACGGAATTTAATATTTGGGAGGCAAAATGCAAATTATTGAAACAGAAAATTTAGAAGTAAAGTCTTGGTGCGGAGAAATAGAGGTCAATGCTATGCGGCAAATTATGAATTTGTCAAAACTCCCCTTTGCTTTTCACCATATCGCTTTAATGCCTGATTGTCATAGCGGATACGGTATGCCTATAGGCGGCGTCTTGGCTTGTCAAAATGTCATTATTCCAAATGCCGTAGGCGTTGATATAGGTTGCGGGATGCATGCCGTTAAAACTTCTCTTACAGAAATTGATATTGAAAAACTAAAACATATTTTAGATGCGATAAGGGGTCAAATTCCATTAGGTTTTGACCACAGAAAGACGCCCGTTGAAATAACTTCTCTTGAAGAATGGAAAGAGAAAACTAAAACAGATATGACTGTTGTTTCCCGTCAATACTATGCCGCTACATTTCAAGCGGGGACGCTTGGCGGCGGAAATCATTTTATTGAAATTCAAAAAGGCTCAGACGGCTATATTTGGTTTATGATACACAGCGGCAGCAGAAATATAGGCAAACAAGTAGCCGATTATTACAATAGAGAGGCAAAAGAGATGAATGCTCTCTATTTTTCATCAGTTCCCCGAGAGGCTGATTTGGCTTTTATCCCAGTGGGCAGTCCGTTTTTTAAAGAATATCTCGCTGAAATGAATTTTTGCGTGGAATTTGCCGCTTTCAACAGAAATTTGATGGCTGATATTATCAAAGAGATTTTTCTCAAAGAAAATAGCGCCTGCTCTTTTAATGATGAAATTGACATAGCGCACAATTACTGCAAAAACGAAAAGCATTTTGATACAAATGTTTGGGTTCACAGAAAGGGCGCTACCGCCGCAAGCGAAGGGCAAATCGGCATTATTCCCGGCTCACAAGGAACAAAATCCTATATAGTAAAAGGACTCGGCAATGCTGAAAGTTTTAAGTCTTGCTCACACGGCGCAGGGCGGGCAATGGGGCGCAAAGAGGCTATAAGGACATTGAATTTGGAAGCGGAAAAAGAGAGATTAGATGCGCAAGGCATTTTGCATTCAATAAGGGGCAAAAGCGATTTAGAAGAAGCGCCGAGCGCTTATAAAAATATAGAAACTGTTATGGAAGCGCAAAAAGATTTAGTTGAAATTCAAATAGAATTAAGCCCTCTTGCCGTAGTTAAAGGATAAACTATTGCTGTAGTTTAGCGGCGGCATTATAGGCAATAAGTATGCGGCGCATTGCTGTATGCGACAGAATTGTCTCTATCGCAAAACAAAGGAGAGGTGGCCGAGCGGCTTAAGGCGGCAGTCTCGAAAACTGCTATGCGGGAAACCGCATCGGGGGTTCAAATCCCCCCCTCTCCGAGTATCTTTTGTTAACAGCGGCGAGAAAATTTAAACTTTAAAAGTTTTTCTCTTAATAGTTTCTTAAAAGAAAAGCCAAAGATTTTTTAAGTCTTTGGCTTTTTTTGTTTGGGTTTTAAAAATACGGGTTTCATTTTACGGTTTGAAAGTTCTGTTTTGGCGGACTTATCAAGTTTCTTGTTTTCAATACTGCAAATATGAAGGTCAGTCGCCCGACCAAAGTTCTGTTTTCCTCTGTTGTAATTTCAGCCTCATAGTTTGGCGCGGGTATAAAAGTCAGGCAGTTTAAGACAGTCGCCTTAAGCCGCTCGGGCGCCTATCCTTTGTTTTGTGATAGAGACAAGTGCGATGCGCAATTTTGACAGAGACAAGTGCGATGCGCGGTTTAGATAGAAACCGGCGCTCGGCGCAATTCGCTAATGCTCTGGTGTCATTCGTGGCGTGCGCAAACGCATAG
>JAIRQB010000160.1 GCA_031256695.1 Elusimicrobiota bacterium
CTATTCTTTCAATAATTTATGAAATCAATTCAGTATTAGGGAAATATATAAGAGGGCAGTTGATAGAAGCGGCTTTTGTAGGGACTATGGGCGTCCTTGTTTTAAGTTTTTTAGATATAAATTTTGCTCTTTTAATCGGCATTACGGCTGGTTTTGCAAACTTTATTCCATATGTTGGACCTGCTGTGGGGCTGATTTTGGCTTCTATAACGGGTCTTGTTCAATATCAAGATATTTTTATTCTCTTTAAGATAATACCGGCTTTTTTAATAATTCAGTTTTTAGACAATAATATAGTGCAGCCTTTGGCTATAGGGCATAATGTAAATCTCTCTCCTGTGACTATGGTTTTTGCAATGCTGGCTGCGGCTCAAGTTTTCGGCTTTTTTGGAATACTTTTCGCCGTGCCGACGGCGGCAATACTTAAAACAATTTTTGCGACCTTGCTTCAAAAATATAAAAAGGCGGTATAAAAATGGAAAAAATGAGAAGAGCAGACAGACAGATTGTTGACTTCAATGAGATTCTTGAAGTTTTAGATAAAACTGATGTGATTTTTTTGGCGCTGTCTGAAAATAATAATCCTTATCTAATGCCTTTAAATTTCGGCTATGAAGTTGAAAACGGCGTTTTGTTTTTATACCTGCACGGAGCAAAAGAAGGCAAAAAGCACAATATCATCGCTCAAAATCCAAAAGTGTGTTTCAGCGGAGTTTCTTATTATGAAGTAGTTGAGACAGGCGCAAATCATTGGACTACTCTTTATAAAAGCGTAATCGGATATGGAATAATTTCAGAAGTAAAAGATATTGATTTGAAAATTAAAGGTTTGGATTTGAGTTTGAAGCAATATGGGCTTGAAAGGAAAATTGAATATGCGCCGCAGGCTTTAGAAGCGGTAAAAGTGATGAGAATTGAAGTTAAAGAGATTACGGGAAAAAGAAATTTGAGGAAAGGTTAAAAGAGCGCTTTTTGCGCTTTTTGATTTACGCTTTTTTGCAATAAAAAAGCGGCGCTTTTGTTGCGCCGCCGCTGAAATAATAAAACTAATTGTCAAAACCAAAACCTACCAGCCAAACATCAAAGCAAGCAGCCACCAAATAGGAATTGCGATAAAAATACCGACAGCCGCTATAATAAAAAATGCCGCCATAAGCCAGCCTAATAAATCTGAAAATAAATCCATCTTTTTCTCCTTATAAAATCTCATTGCGATAAAAGCAAGAGATTATGAGTTTTTATCTTTTTTTTCTTCTTCTATTTTTTCTTCTTCGCTTTTTTCTTTGCCGTCTATGCCTTTTTTAAACTCATTTACAGATTTGCCGAGCGCCTTCGCTATATCGGGCAATTTTTTAGCGCCAAAAAGCAATAATGCTATTAGCAAAATCACAACTAATTCTTGAAAACCTAAACCGAACATTTGTCCTCCTTATCCGTCTTAATCCGACGGCATTATACAAATTTGCCTAAATGGCGGGCGGATTTGCATTTTATTGATTAACTTTAGCATTGGCATAGCAATAGAGGCAAAAATGACGGCAAGTATTATAACTGCCTATATCTTTGCTTTTCATACAGCCACAATATAATCTATTGTCGTCTTTTTTATTTTTATCCGCAATGGAGCGTCCTAAAATTTTTTCAATAAGGTCTCCGTCTATACATTTTGAATGTTTTATCCCAAATTCCTGCAAATCTATGCCTTCGGCGCAAGTCTCAAGACTTAAATTCTGTTTTGAGGTTATATTTGAAAAAGTCTCCGCTATTTGCCTCATTTCTCCTGTCGTAATTTCTCGCGCTCCGCCGCCTTTTAAATTTTTTTCAGTTTTGCGGTAAAAATCTAAAAAACTAAAAACTACTCTTTGCGTATAGCCGCTTAATTTCTCAATCAATCTTTCAAAGGCTTTAAAGTGAAAGAATAAATCATATTTGCCGTTTATAAGGACTGGGTCATAGCGGAGAATTACTTTTTGAAAGCCGATTTTTTTTGACAGACTTTTAAAAGCCTCTATAATTTCATTTTTATCAGCAATATTTTTTTCAATATCTCTCCCATATGGAGTAATGGTAAATTGAAAATAATACTTATAGCCTAAACCGTCTATTTCATCTAAATATCTCATCAATGGGCGCGGGTCTTTAGTCCAAAAGACTATTAAATCAATATCTTTTGGCGATAAAATTATTTTGGAAATGTTTTGGAAATTGAATGGGTTTTTTACCAAGATAAAGCCCGCTCTTAAAGCATTCATAAAACTATCGCTGTAAAAAGCGGGAATGTCTGTCCTGCGGCTTGCGCTAATTATCATTTTATACTCTTATTTTTTCGGCTTGTTTTTATTTTGATTTTTGATTTGATTGGCAGGCTGAAATTTTTGGAAATGCAAATATATTCCTAAAAACCGTCTTTTTAATCTTCATTAAAAATTAAATCCTTAAAAGATTTTCCATTTTTCATTTTCGGCAAATTGAAAATATCAGACACGGTTTGAGAAATATCTGCAAAAGTTTCTCTTATGCCTAAATTGACATTTTTCTTTAATGTTTTGCCGTAAATTAAAAGGGGAACATATTCGCGGGTATGGTCTGTATGAGAGACAAAAGCCGGGTCGCATCCGTGGTCTGCTGTGATTATTGCCATATCCTCATCGTTTAATTGCCTTAAAAAATCTTTTAAGAAAAAGTCAAAATCAAGCAGAGCCTGAGCATATAGTTTAATATCTCTGCGGTGTCCGCAAAGAATGTCAAAATCCGCTAAATTCGCAAAAATGAGACTTCTCTTTTGATTTCTCTTTTCAGCCTCTTCAAGCAAAATGCGCATTCCTTCAGCATTATTTTTGCTGTGACTTGATTTTGTAATTCCTCTGAAATTAAAAATATCCTCTGTCTTGCCTACAGCAATAGTTTGAATGCCTGCCGTTTTTAAAACATCTAAAACAGTGCTTTCAAAAGGGTCAAGCGAGAAGTCTCTCCTGTTTTCTGTCCTGATATATTTCCCGCTCTCATATATAAAAGGTCTTGCTATTACTCTGCCTACATTATGCTTCCCCGTCAAAATCTGCCGCGCTATTTTGGATATTTCATAAAGTCTATTTAGCCCAAAGGTTTCTTCGCTTGCTGCGATTTGAAAGACAGAATCAGCCGATGTATAGACTATGGGATATCCCGTTTTTATATGCCGCTCGCCTAATCTATTTATTATTTCTGTGCCTGATGCGGCGCAATTACCTATTATCTTAATGCTTGCCTTGCTTTCAAATTCTGAAATTAAATCTTGGGGAAATCCATTAGGATAAACGGGGAAAGGCTCTTTTAAAATTATGCCCGCTATTTCCCAATGCCCTGCTGTTGTATCTTTTGCGGGGGATTTTTCCGCCATTTTGCCGAAACAGCCGACAATATCTTGCGCGCCGCCTTTTAAAGATAAAACTTCTTTTAAGCCTAAACTCTCTAAATTGGGCAGGCAAAAGGCATCTCCGCTATCGCTGCGCGAACACATAGCGCTGCGCGAACACATAGCGCTGCGCGAACACATAGCGCTGCGCGAACACATAGCGCTGTAAATATGCCCTAAAGTATTTGCGCCGGCATCATTGTATTTATCGGCATCAGGCATAGCGCCCGCGCCCGCGCTGTCTAAAACAATTAAGAAAATTCTATTTATCATAAAGCCCCTTAAACAATTTTTTGCTTTTTCATTGTATCAAAAAGCCTCCTACTGCTTTTTGTTATAATGCCGTCGCATTGGGAGGCATTATGAAGAGCATTGAAAATCTCAAAGACAATGAAATTGAAGCGACAAAGTCTGAAAAGACAGCCGAGCAAATCCTTAATTTTATAGCGGAGCGACATTTAGGCGCAGGCGACAAATTGCCTAATGAACTTAAACTTGCCAAATTATTCAATGTAGGCAGGAGCGCTGTCAGAGAAGCGGTCAGAACTCTTACCGGGCGCAATATTTTGGAAGTTAGGCAAGGCGCAGGCACTTTTCTTGCTGAAGAGCGGCTCGGCATAAGCGATGACCCTTTGGGTTTTACCTTTATTGCTGATAAACAGAAATTGGTTTTAGATTTACTTGAAGTCAGAATGGCAATAGAGCCGCGCATAGCGGCTCTTGCCGCTTCTAATGCCTCAAAAGAAGATGTAGAAAAGATGAAAATAATAAATATAGAAATTGAAGAAATGATGGACAGGCGGGAAAAATACACAGTAAAGGATTTAGAATTACACGACCAAATAGCCCAAAGCAGTAAAAATGTAGTAGTGCCGAATCTCTTGCCTATACTTCATAAAGCAATATCGCTTTTTATAGACACCACTCAAAATCAACTAATCAAAGAGACAAGAGACACTCATAGAGCAATAGTTGCGGCAATAGAAAAAGGAGATACTTTTGCCGCCTCAGACGCTATGACTTTGCATTTGATATATAACAGGGATATGATGCGCCGCCTTTTTGATAGATGAAAAATTCAAAATTAAGAGTTATGAATTATGAACACGGAAAGCAAGGCTTTCGCAGTTTTGCCGTTTGTAACTGAAGTTACCTTACTGCTTCTGTCAAAATGAGGTAGCGCTTAAGTTTTGCTTCAGATGCTCATATTTCATAACTCATAACGCTGCGCTCATAACCCATAACCCATAATTCTTAATTTTTGAATTTTCATTGCCTTTTTTAATTCTCACTTCTCCCTTCTTTCCTCTCAATTCTGTTGTCCCCAATCTTTCCAAAAACCTAAACATCAAAAAACTTCTGTCTTTTGCGAGATGGTGTCATTGCGGCGGAAGCCGCAATCCATTTTGCCTTTGAAAAAGAAAACGGCAAAAAGCGGTGAACACCTTATAATAAACAGGGATTCCCGCTTTCGCCGCAATGACACTGGGACGACATAACTTCGCTTGACACCGTTTCTAAACTGCCGTTTTCCTTATCTCGGAAGAGCTTCGTGGCGGGAAAGAGCGAGCGCAAGTTAGTCTATCGCGGGGGACGCGGTAA
>JAIRQB010000170.1 GCA_031256695.1 Elusimicrobiota bacterium
TCTCATTTGCTTTTTTAAATCTCAAAGCCTAATAAATGGTGTAGAAGGCTTAAATAAATAGACACTCCTATAGGCATTACGTCTTCATTCAATTTGAAATGCGGAGTGTGCAAATCCGCTCCTCCGCCCAGCCCTAAAAATAAAAAAGCGCCGGGGATTTTTTGCTGATAATAAGAAAAGTCTTCTGCCCCAAACATCGGTTTAGGCTCTTTATATAAATCATAATCTTTAGATAAATATTCCTCATAGACTTTTTTTACAACGTCTAAAGCCTTCTCGCCGTTTATTCCTACGGGGAAACCGCCTACTACTCTGTTAAATTTACATTCAGCGCCGTAAATTGCCCCTATATTTTCTGCAGTTTTTGCTATCAGTTTGGGGACTTCTTCTCTGACTTTTTCATCGTGGGAGCGCCAAGTCCCTTTTAATAAAGCGGTCTCTGGGATAATATTATAAGCGCCTTCCGCTTTAAAAGTAGCGATAGTTACAACGGGCGCAAGAAAAGGGTCAATGCGGCGCGAAACTATAGTCTGTAAAGCATTTACTATTTGAGAGCCTATTACTATGGGGTCTATTGAAAAATGCGGATATGCTCCGTGAGCGCCTTTGCCGCGTATTTCTATATTGAAATTGTCCGCTGAAGCGCAATAAATGCCTTCATTATAATTTATGCTGCCGAAAGGTCTGTGCGGATTTACGTGCAGACCGAAAATCATCTGCGCTTTATTTAAAACGCCCGCTTTTACAAGTTCTTTAGCGCCGCCGGGCTGCAATTCTTCGGCGTGCTGAAAAATGAAGGACACTTCTCCTTTTAGCGTATCTGAAAGTTTAGAAATCAGTTTTGCCGCTCCCATAAGCATTGCCGTATGGGCATCGTGACCGCAAGCGTGCATTATTCCTTCATTTACAGAACAAAAAGGCTCGTCGTTTTCTTCCTTAATCGGCAGCGCGTCAATATCTGCGCGCAATGCAATTTTCTTGCCTGCTTTTGCGCCTTTTATAGAAGCAAAAAGACTTGTAGGCGTTAATTGCTTAACTGATATATTCGGCAGAGAGAGGAGTTCCTCTTTTATATATTCCACAGTATTTCTTTCTTGATATCCGAGCTCGGGGTGTTTATGAAAATGCCGTCTCCAACGCAATAAATCATCTTTTATCTCAGATACTAAAGGTTTGATTTTGTTAAACATACAGCCTCCTTAAAAAATTAAAAGTTTTTGCCTAATGCTGCCTTGCCGCTGTCAAATCTGCAAATTAAATGATTGTTGCCTCTCATTATATTTTAGATTGTCTATGCGTTTTTCTATCAACTGACAGTATTTTGGATTCAATTCAAAACCCGCATATTTGCGTCCATTGTTGAGGCAAGAAACGGCAGTTGTGCCGCTGCCCATAAAAGGGTCTAAAACAATCCCGCCTTCGGGCGAACTTGCTAAAACCATTCTGTCTATTATTTCAAGCGGTTTTTGCGTGGGGTGCTCTTGCCTTTCGGGGTCTTGTTTATGAATGCGCGTAAATGACCATAAATCTTTTGGATTGTATCCAAATTCAAGCCATTTCTTGCCTATAAAAATTGAGCGCGTCCGCGCTTTTTTTGTCTGCGCATCGTAAGGTATGCGTATAGAATCCAAATCAAAATAATAATTTTTGGATTTCGCAAAAAAGCCGATTGTGTCGTGGACTGATGTAAAAGAGCGGGTGCTTCCGCCCATACTGGGGACTTTTCTATCCCAAATTATTTCATTTAGCATCCGCATTTTTGTTTTTATATATGAAAAAATTTCCGGACTATAGCGCCAAGTTAAAAAAATATAAAAACTCCCCGTCTCTTTTAGTTTAGGCAAAACGGCGTCAATCCATTTATAAGACCATTTAAGATATTCTTTTGGACTCATTTTGTCTGAATTGTTTCCATAATCTTTCCCTAAACAATAAGGCGGGTCTGCTATTATTAAATCTATGCTCCCATCGGGTAAATTATCAATGCCCGTTAGAATATCTTCGTTAAAAATTTTGTTTATGTAGTCCATAACTACTCCAAATTTATGCTTTTTGAATTTTCTTTGAGTATTTTCAGAAACTCTCTTCTGCTTCTGTATTGCGGGTTATGTTTATAAAAGGCTTGTATTTTGTCATTTCTGGGATTGACATAAATAGGCAGGAATTGAGCCGTAAATACTGCTATATAGTCGGCGTCAAAGGTTATTTTTATATTTTCAAAATATATCCCCATACAAACATAAATGACATTATAGACAGGATTGCAACTATACTGCATATATAATTTCTCTACTGCCGCTATATCATTTTTGTTTTCTCTGCCGCCCGAATTATGAACTTTTATATTTATGAAATATTCCTTTTCGGCAGTCTTTATGATGCAATCGTGCAAACAAGTATCGGGCATATTAAAATCAACTTCGGCTAATCCAAGTTTTGTTTTGTTAAATTTTGTTTGTTGAGTAATTACTTGTTCCACAAGCCAACTTACAGACCTTGTATGCACTCTTAATCCATATGGCAAAATCTTTTCATCAGTTATATTAAAAGACGGTAAAATCATTAAAAGTTTTTTATAAATTGACTTGATAAATTCTATGTCTTGCTTCAGTTGCTCCATTTTTGCCTCTTTTAAATGTCTATTAGTTTAGTCCTTCAAAAAAATACGGAGGGGCGTCTGAGATTTTATTTTTATCAACTATATTCAAAATAGACCAATATCCCCGCGCATATTTAGACGATAAGACGGCAATAGCATCTTTTTTAGCGGCGCCTTTGCTGATTAAAACATTGTAATTGTCAAAAATATCTTTGCTTTCCGCTTCTGTTAAAGATTTACCCTTATTTGTCAATTTGTTTTTGGGAACAGCCCGCAATGACGGTAAAAGAGAGCCGAATTTTATTTTTTCCATTTCTTTTATGCGATAATTAAATCTATTGAATTGTCTTTTAAATGCTCTCTTGCCCCAAAAATGCAATCTTGATTGTAAAACATAAACATTTCTCCTAAAAAATACTGCCCTGCGTTTTGTTTCTCAATTTTTACCCTAAACTGCCGCTTATTCGCGCAAATACACTTTGATTTCAAGGTTTAGCCAATTGCCGTTTAATTCTTTTGATTTAACTCTTGCAAAAAGAAGTTTGCCTGCGTCCATAAGGCGGGCGAAAATTTCATTGTCGCTTTTGGGGACATAGCCTATTTTTGCCCCAGCGGCATTCTTAATAACTATAGCCTTGCTGTCGTGAGGATTTTTAGGTTCGCGGAAGAAAGATAATTTATCGTCTATTTTGAGCGATGTTTCTATTTCCTCTATATTTTCCACATAGCCGGTCCCTGCCGCATATGTTTCAAAAAGAAAAATATCTCTCTCAAAAGGTTTCGGCATATCAATTTGTTTATCTTTATTATTTATCAACTTTACAAGTTGACTTGTTTTGCTTTCTACTATTTCATTCATCGCCTCCTCCTAACATTTCTTCAGTTTTTTTCTTATAGGCGTTTAGAATTTCGCTTGATTCTTGAATCTCTTTTTCAAATTTTATTTTGCGGGCTTCCATTTTTTGAGAGTCATCTACAAACTCTTTCATTGTATAAGGATATTTCAACTTAATCTCTTCTATACTGTTTTTGACGCTTTTGATAAGACTTTCAAGATGTTCTTTTTGAGATACAAAGTAAGGCATTCCATTAGACTTCATATCGGGAACAATAGATTGCGATGTCATTGCATAAATAATTCTGATTGAATTCAAATTGCCGTTTTTATAAGCGTCTACGGCATTGTGAAATAATTTAATTTTTTCAGGCGAGACATCTGGGTTTAAGTCGGGGTGCAATGATTTAACTATAGAATGATAGAGTTTTTTTAATTCCGCCGTATCCTCTTGGCTTAAAAATTCGCCTTTATTAAATTCAAGAGCGTCATTTATTGCGCCGAGCCGCTCGTCTAATTTCTCTTGATATTTTTTAAACTCCTCTTCAAGAATTTTCTCTATTTTTAGAAAATTTACTTCTTCTTGTCTGTTTTTTTGCGCTTGTATAAGTTCAATTTTCCGTTTTAACCTCAAAATAGCGCAAGAGATTTCATATATTTTATATTCAAGCCCGCCGCAAGAAAGCAAATATGCCGTTTCTATCTGCTTACATTCTTGATATATCAGAAAATCGCGCGCAGATACCAACTCTGAAAGTTCTTCGCGAAGTTTTTCTATTTCTTTTTTTGCGCTTTTAAAATCTGCAGTTTCTATTATTTCCCATCCATTATGATTATCGTCCACTTTACCGCTCCTTCAAAGACTTTTTCAAAACGGCGTTGCTGTTATGCAATTGCGTGGCATTTTATTTCTCCAAAATATGCAAATACTCAAAAGTGAAGTCCGCTTTGTGTTTGCGGTTTTCTGTTTTATCCGCCTTAAATCTCTGATGCTTTTTACAGGTCAAATTATATCTGCCGTATTTTTGCATAATTGTTTTAATCTCAGACAAAGTCATTAAACCTTCATTGTTATAACTTAAAAACACATATTGAAACTGCGCATTTTTAATTAAATCCTCAAATGCTCGGCAGATATTTTTTTAATGCAGTATTGCGAGCGCGCATATTCCCGCAATCCTGTTTTGCCTTGCGGAATAAAATTATCATATCGCGCTATTGTATTTAACAGATGATAATTTGCGCCGTATTCCCTCTCATTATAAGGCGGGTCAAGGTATAAAATATCGCCGAAAATTTTCATAATCAATTCATTTGCATTTTGCTGATATACTAGATGCTTATTTTTATTGATTTCAAACGCGGCTTCTTCTAAAAACAAATTTTTTTTGCGCGGATTTTTTTAAACGTTTTAAAAAAGCGCCGTAGACTGAAGCCGTATTTGCAACTTTATCTGCGGCTTCAAGCAGAGATGAAAGTAAAAAATAATATAGGCTGTCTTTTATTATTCTTTTTCTGCGCCAAAATTCTATTTTTTGCCTTATTGCATCAATTTTTGCGCCGTTGTCATCTGAAAAATACTGACGCCCTCTGCCGCCGCCCAAACAATAATTTTGATAAATAAAACCGCAAGCGCCTTTAAGATTATTCAATTCGTCTAAATAATGTTTGAATTCAATCTCTTTGTGATTTTCAATATAGTTTTTATTCAATACAAAACTATAATACTCTATATCATTGCTTATTATTTGTTTTACTTCCGCTTTAAAAACTCTGCCTATAATGCCTGTTCCGGCAAATAAATCGCAAAAAATTTTTTGAGACAAGTTTTTTCCCGCCGCTGAATAAATAGTCTCTTTTATAAAAGGCGATAATTTTAATTTAGAGCCGATATAGTTCATTTTTTAATAATCCGCCTCGTTAAAATTTATATTGTTGCCGGTTATATTAAATTCAATATAACGAAGTTTGAGAGCATTGTTCTTTTGATTGAAAGAAAACAATTCATCAATAAAATTTTTATATTTTGCGGAATTTTTGTCGGAAAATCCGCGGGATATAATCATCGGTTCAATATCAGACGGTCTATTCGGCTATTCAAAAAAAACGGCGCGGTTAAATAAAAAGCCGCGCCGCTAATTTTAAAACCTTTGCTTTTTTAGTTGTGGAAAGCGTTTTTCTATCTTGGACCCAGCGGCAAGCCGATATAATACCAAGCGAGCAGAAGCGCAGACCACACTATAAAGAAGCATATAGAATAAGGCAGCATATTGGCAATCACTGTTCCTAAACCGCTGTCTTTCTTATAGACGCTTACATAACTGATTATAATAGGCATATAGGGAAACAGAGGGCTGATTGGATTTGTAATAGAGTCGCCGATACGGTAAGCCATCTGAGTTAAAGCGGGGTCATATCCTAAAAGCAAAAACATCGGAACGAAAATAGGCGCGATAATTGCCCATTTTGCCGAAGCAGAGCCTATAAACAGATTTATAAAAGCAGACAACACAATAAATCCAATAAATAGACCGCCACCCGTAAAACCGATTGCTTTAAGAACATTAGCGCCTTTGATTGCAAGTATTATGCCTAAATTGCTGTAAGTAAAAAGCGCCAAAAATTGAGCGGCGAAAAAGGCAATCAAAATATAAGGTCCCATTGTGCTTAAAGCCTCGCCCATCATTCTGACAGCATCTTTATCCCTTTTTATAGCGCCTGTGATTTTCCCATAGACAAGACCGGGTATTAAAAACATCACAGTTATTATAGGTATAGTGCCTTTCATAAGAGGGGCATTGACGCCTAAAATAGAATTTGTTTTAGGGTCGGCTAAAAAAGGACTTGCGCCCAAGCATAAAACAACTATCAAAACAATATAGGCTACAAAAGAAATGCCCGCCCATTTTAAGCCTTTCAGTTCAAGTTCGCTTGAAGTGATTTTGGATTTCTTCTCTTGCTCAAAAACATCGTTTTCAAAACGCGGCGCTATGACTTTTTCTGTAATTATTGTGCCTGCTATTGTCAAAATGAAAGTGGAAGCCACAATAAAATAATAATTCATAGCGGGAGTCGCCATATAAGTTGGGTCTATAAGTTGAGCCGCTGGTATAGTAAAACCTGCGGCTAAAACATCTGATAGCCCTATCATTATATTTGCGGCAAAACCTGCGGCTACTCCGCCGTAAGAGGCAAAAAGCCCTATTAAAGGATGCCTTCCCACGCTTAAAAATACAAGGGCAGAAAGAGGCGGCAAAACTATGAAGCCGGCATCGCCTGCCACATTTGAGATTAACCCTATAAAAATCACAACAGGCGTCACTATCATTTTAGGGATATTAGAGACTGCGCGATGCAAAGCGGCGTCCATTAAGCCTGATTTTTCAGCCACGCCTACGCCAATCATTACCACAATCACCAAAGCCAAAGGCGGAAAGTTTTGAAAATTCAAAACAATAGAACTCAAATACCTTTGCAATTCGGCTTTATTGATTAGATTTACAGCATTGACTATAGAGCCGTCTTTTGGGTGAATTGCTGAAACTCCAAAATAACCCGCTATGCCTGAAATAAGCACTACTGCCACGCAAAACAGGAAAAAGATTGAAATAGGGTCTAGCATCCTATTTCCTGCCTGTTCAATGCCGTTTAGAAATCTGTAAATAAGACCTCTGTTTTCTTCCATTGTCATCTCCTTTATCATCTCATATATTTCAAAAGCCGTCTTTTTGCCTTATTCGGCAAAAGAACTTTTGACATTAGCGGTTTTCGCTATTTTTCTATTATATTGCCTTTAAATAATCGCTCTCTGCTATACTGTTTCGTTGCGCTATGCGTTTGCGCAGCGCGCCTGCCTCTATCCAAATCGCTCACGCTATGCGTTTGCGCCGCGCTATGTGTTTGCGCAAAATAACTTTTATTTCTTTCCTAATTTAAAACCTTTGTGCAATTCCTCAACAGCCTTTGCCGTATCGCTTTCGTCAATAATGCAGGATATTTTTATTTCGCTCGTTGAAATCATCTCTATATTGATTCCTTTATTTGAAAGTATTTTAAACATCTGAGCGGCAACGCCGGGGTTGCTTTTCATTCCCACTCCTATAATTGAAACTTTAGCCACGCATTCATCGCATATAACATTTGAGGCTTTAACTTCAGCGGCTATTTTTTCAAGAGTGTTTTGAGTCTTTTTCATATCGTTTTTTGCCACAGTAAAAGAAATATCATTTTTCTTATCTACCGCCGCGCTTTGAACTATCATATCCACATTCACTCCGATTTCAGCAAGACGCCCGAAAATATCAGCCGCTATGCCCGGTATGTCGGGCAAATCTATAATAGTGACTTTTACCTGATTTTTGTCAAAAGAAATGCCGGAAATTAACAACTCTTCCATTTTTTTTCTCCCTTTAAACTTTGAAATATATTCTTCGCTTGCAATTATT
>JAIRQB010000195.1 GCA_031256695.1 Elusimicrobiota bacterium
GCGCCGCGCCAAGAATAGACGCTTTGGTCGGGGTCGCCGACCACGCAGATATTTTTATATTTTGAAGCCAAAGTTTTAGTCAAAATATATTGGGCGCGGTTGGTGTCTTGATATTCGTCTATGAGAATATATTTAAAACGTTCTTGATACTTCTCTAAAATTTGAGGATTATTCCTCAAGACTTCAACAGTTTTCATTATCAAATCGCCGAAATCCAAAACTTGCGCTTTTTCTAATTTGCTTTGATAGAGTTTATAGACGCCGGCAACGGTTATATTGACGATATTGTTTCCTTTTTCAGCCTCTTGATAAAAATCCGCCGCGCTTTTTAAATCGTCTTTGGCTCGGCTTATTCTGTCAGTCAAATAACCCGCTTTGTATTTTTTTTCATCTATTTGCAATTCTTTTATGCATTCTTTAATTATGTTTTTCTGCTCTGCAAAATCATAAATCAAAAAGTTGCCGTCCAAATTTATAGCGGAGGCTTCAAGCCTTAAAAAATAAGCGCAAAAAGAGTGGAAAGTTGAAAGGCGGACGGATGCTCCCGAGCCTCCGGGGACGAGCAGATTTACCCTGTTTTTCATTTCATTTGCAGCCTTATTTGTAAAAGTGACTCCGAGTATTGAATATGGACTGACGCCTTGCGATATGAGATAGGCTATTTTATGGACTATCACTCTCGTCTTGCCCGTGCCTGCGCCGGCAAAGATAATGAGGGGACCGTCATTGTAGAGGACTGCTTCTTGCTGCGATTGATTTAGACCGTCTAAAATATCCATTTTTGCTCCGCAAATAAAAAATTAAAAGTTTTATTGACTCTGCTTTCCGCTTCTCAATTTTTTTAAACGTCTGTCCCTACAATAAATTCCTGCAAATAAAATCAAACCTAAAAGCGATGAACAAATTCCTAAATACAGACCGGGCGTCCGATATTTTAAAACTATCTCATAATTTCCCGCTGTTAAAGGAATAGCCGTTCCCATAGTGTTTCCTCTTAAAGTCTTGGCTTTCTTTCCATTGACAAAGGCTCTCCAGCCTTTGCTGTATGGAAGGCTCAAAAAGAGAATTTTATTTTCTTTTAAAGAAATAGAGCCGCTTATTTTATTTGCCTCTATTTTTACATTTTGGAGAACATCCTCTTTTAAACTTTCTAATTCTCTTTTAAAGTCTGCGCCTAAAGGCAAAGAAAAAACTCCAATAGAATCAAAAGAATAAACTCCTGCAAGAGAAAAAACTATTCCGAGCGTGTCCTGCTCTTTTTCAGCCCAGCCTAAATTTACGAGATAATCTTTTTTGTCGGGCGTCCAAGGGCTTAAAGAAGTAAGAGTTGGAAAATTTTTATAAGTATCGCTTGTCATAACATAGACATAATTTAAAATTTCTTTTGATAAGAATTTAAAGTTGCCGAAACGGATATAGACTTCGCTCTCAGGCGCAGTTTTGCCTTTCAAAAGAAGGCTTGCATTGTTTTCATATAAATTCAATAGATATATTCCATCCCCTTTGCCGCTTAAATTTCTCTCTATGCCGACGCCGCGTCCGCTCGCTATTTCATATCTGATTGGAATTTCTCTAAAGATAGGATTTGCCAAAACATTAAAACCTTTCGGCAAACTTTCGTCTAAAACTATAGCCTGAGACATAGTTTGCTGTTTTTGCAGGCTTGAAAACCTGTTATAGAGAGAGCGCGGAATATAATATTTGTAAGAATATCCGAATGGAAGGAAATTTTCATTTTGATAAGCATTGTAGACAACGCCGTTATAGGCGGTATAAGAATTGACCTTTTTGTATCCGTTTGGAACATATCTTTCCTTGCCTTGCGCCGCTATATAGTATTTGACGTTTAAAATAGCGTCCGGCAAAACTCTTCCGTCAAGACCCGTATAGCGGAAATCTCTTTCAGCATAATGCTCTATCTCTTTGTAAAAATCAAAAATGAATTTATTGTGATTAGAGAAATAATAAGAAGTTCCCTGTAAACCGCTAATCATAGCGCCGTTTTCAAAAACTCTTTCATCAAAAGGATTTTCCTCAAATCTATTAAAAGATTTATCGCCTATTTCTTTGACGGCATTTTGAGAATTTTCATTTAAGAAAACAAAAGGCTTGCCGCTGTCAACATACCAGAGAGAATATCTAATGCCGCTTTGCGACGGCGAATACAAAATAAATCCGCTATAAATTATATTTGCGCACATCAACAAGAAAAGAATGCCTGCAGACAAAAGAGGCTGGGGGCGTTTTTTGTATATATAAAAAAGAACGGCGGCATTTATTAAAAACAGCGCTGAAACTATAAAGAGAATGCTGGGCGCAACAACAGAGCCGTCAATTAAAAGATAAATGAAAAAAGCAATAAAGACGGCGCTTAAAATGCAGACAAAATTGAATTGTCTCTTATTTATTTGAATCAGTTTTGGGACGGAAAAAACTATAAAGAGCGCCGCAAGAAAAGAATACGCTGAAATCCATCTATTTGTGACATAAATAAAACCGTTAAAAATTTTACCGGCTATTGGAAAAACAGCGCAAAGAGTCAAAAATATAAAAGCAAGTTTTAACTGCCGAGAATCTTTTTTTGAAGCAAAAATGACGGCAAGCGCGGCTATAAATAAAACAGGATATCCCATTTTTAACTGATACCAATAATCTGAAATAAAGTTGACGGCATTTACCGTCAAAGACAAAAAAGCGGCTCTATAAAAATCAGCGTCGTAAAATAAAGGGGCGGGGTGAGGTATGTCTAAACGCGCTAAATCTAAAACTGATAAAAGATAAGGAATAGAGATGATGCCCGAGCATAAAATGCCGATTAGATAAAAAGGAATAATGCCTGCAAGAGAGAGCGCCGCTTTTGAAATTAAAACCTTGAAATTCTTTTCGCCCGTAAAAAAAACGAGCCTCAAAATTAAATAAAAAAATATCAAAAGACTTTCAACGTAAAACATATAAAAACTGCTAAACAGCGATATAAAAACTGCAAAAATAAAAAGATGCGGTTTTTCTTTTGAGAGAATTCTCTCTATTCCTGCAAAGAGCAAAGGCAAAACTATAGCGGGGATTAAAAAAGAGTAGATTAAAATAGTGATTAAATTATATCCGCAAAAAGCGTAAGCCAAAGCGCCGAACATTGTAGAAACAGCGTCTCTTTTTATCGTAAAGCAATAAAAGGCAAAAGAAATCCCCGTCAAATAAATATGCGCTAAAACAACAAAATCATAAACAATCTCAGCATATTTAGGAGAGGCAAAAATAGAGAGGAAATTTAGAGGAGAGCCTAAATTGTGATGCAGAACTAAAATGATGTCTGAGCCGTATCCTATATTGTTGTCCCAAAGAGGAATTGAAAAGTTAAATGGATTTGTAAATAGATTTACAAAAAGAGAGCGCAAATAATTGCCGAAATAAACGAAGGCAATATAGACCTGCTCTAAGCCGTCAAAATTAAAGACGAGGGATTTGCCGTTTAAAAGAAAAGGAAGGAAAACAAAAAAAGATATAAGGCAGAAGAAAAAAGTATAAACCAACAAAAAGTTTTTTTTGTTTTCTAAAAACTGCAATTTTATGTCATTCATCTGTTTTGCCCTGATTTTTAAATTCTTTAAACATCAAAGACAAAGAGGCTTTAGCCCAATTTAGCGGGATAATAGGGCTAGCCGCCGCATATTTTTGCCGAGCGCAAATTAAAAAATTGTAACTTTCAGGCAGACAAAAAGACGGGACTTTTTTGCCGTCTGCGCCTATAGCGTCTGCGCCTGTAATCTGCCCCAAAGCCCTGTTAAGATATCTAAAAGCGCGCTCCAAAAAACGCTTTTCTTTTGATTCTTGATATAGTTTTAAACAGCAAAGAGAAAACCAACTGTCAAAAAACCATTCGGCTTCGCTGCCGCATATAAAATGCTTTTTTCTCTCCTCTATGCTTTTTGCATCAGTGTCAGTCTTTATATTGTGAAACCAAAAATTAGCCGCTTGATAATTATCGCCTTCATATCTTTTTATGCCGAAAATCCCGCTTAAAGATTCAACTGTATTTAAAACTTTTTCTCTTTCTCTAAAAGACAGGCGCGAAAGTTTTGACGGATAAATTATATTTAGCAAAGCGGCATCGGCTTCTCTATAATGAGGGTCTTTCTTGCCGCATAAAACAGATTCTCCGCCTAACTCTATTTGTCTTTTCAATATCTTATATCCTTCCGAAAGCGATTTTTCTAAAACTTCCGCGGCGCAACATTTTTCTAAATTTAATTTTGATGCAAACTCTGTAAATTTTGCGCAAAACAAAGAATTCTCTTTTAAAAAATTTAAGAGATTTTCAAAAGCGGAACACACAAGGGCTATAGACGAGGAATTTAGTTTTTCCTCTTCTTCCCAAGCGCCGCTGTCTTTCATACCGTAAAACTTTACAGCAGACAGATAAGCCGCTAAATAAATAAACATTTCAAATCTGTCTTTCTTTTCTAAATCCTCAAAATCTATAACGCCGTCTCTTAAAGCATTTATGCCGCAATCAAGCAGAAGTCCTAAAGCGTCATTTTGTTTATGATTCCATTCTTGCGCTTTTCCATTCTCGCTCACATCGTCAAAAGAGGCGGAATTTGAATCAAAACGAATATGGATTGCCTTCATTTTTCCGTCTGCTTCGTCTAAACGGGAGGGGTTTTCTATAGCCGCAAGAATTCGTCCGCGCTGTTTTACGATATAATCAAAAAGCGTTAAGAGAATTTCTTTCGCCTCTTGTTTTGTCTCTTTGTTTGATTTTAAAGCGAGATAACCCCAAAGAGAATCTCTAATCCACACTGCATCATAATTTGTAAAGCGCGCTTTATTTGAATCGTCAAAAGAAGCCGCTGAAATAAAAGAACCCCAAGGGCGGCTGACAATTTTGATTTCTCTTGCAGGCAGAGTAAGTCCGCTTAAAAATTCAATTTCTTTTAAGGAATACCGCTCTTTAAGATAAGGTTCTATTTTTTCGGAATGAATAAAAACTTTGTAGGAGGGCGCATCCTGCGGATAAAAATCTTTTTCAAAGAGCGGCTCTTTTTTTATTTTTTCTATTAACTCTTTGAGCGCTGAAATTTCCATTTATTCTCCCGTCTCTTGCGGCAATTCTAAAAGCGCATCTTCTTGAGGAGAACCGTCTTTTAAAGACTTTCTATATTTTATGCCTAAATCCTCAAGTTTTTCAGCAGACTTCACAATGCCTTGTTTGCCCGTCAATTTGATAGAGGCTGCATTGAAAGCCTCTTGACCGGACTTCAAGGCTTTTTCAACCCTTTCCATTTCAGCCGTGAAATTTTCAACTCTCCTGTGGAGTTCCTCTGCCGCCTTTAAAATTTCATCTGTGCTTTTGCCCGCTTTTTCAATGCGCCACAGCCCTTCTATAATGCGCAAAGTCGGAAAAATAGAGGAGGCTGTTATAAGGGCAATTTTTTTAGAGTTGGCATAATCGTATAAATCATTGTCAAAACTGTATGCGGCAAAAAGAGCGTATTCTATAGGTATAAA
>JAIRQB010000002.1 GCA_031256695.1 Elusimicrobiota bacterium
GCTTCAACATAAAATTTAGGCTGCCCGCCTATCCTAAAACAAAAATCAGGCGCCCGCCGGCTGCCTGATATTTCAATCCTGTCCTCTATTATCACATCGCGGTATTTTTCGCTTTTGCCTTCAGCATTTTCTATGTCCCAATCCAAAATTTTAAAGAATGGATTTAAAAAGTCTGTCCGCAATTTTGCTTCTTTGTAATTAGACTTTTTGTATTCCTCTTCATTTTGAGAAAATTTCTCTATGAGTTTTGTCAGCGCTGAAAGTCTTTCCTCTTTGGATTGAAACATCGGCTTTCCCTTACTAAATTTTTAATTTTCTGAAGTTGATTATATTTTGGTGCATATGATTTATCTTATAAGCAAAGGGATAGCCGAACGGGTATAGAGGTTTATTGTCTTGCAGTAAAACCGTAGTCCCTACAAAAGAAAATCCGCATTCAATCATACAATCAACAATATCTTTTTGAGCGCAAATTTCTTCTTTATCAACGGTAAAATCGCTTATTATAATGCTTGCATATTTTTCTTGTTTTAAGAGAGCAAAACATTTTTGCATTATCTTTTTAAAAGAGAGCAAAAATTCTAAATAAGACTTTTTATTGCCTAAATCATTTATGTCGTCTGAATAGTATTCAATTCCTATTCTGCTGCCCGCTCTAAATCCTTTTGCATTTGCTTTTCTAATCCCTCCGCCTTTATTTTTCAATATATTGTGATACGGCGGCGATGTGACTATATAATCAATGCCGCTCAAATCATCTAAAATTTTTTCAGCATCGCCGGTTTTATAAAAGTATTCTTTGCCTTCTGTAAAATGTTTTTTATTCAGTCTGTTTTGCGCCAAGATTTTATATTGGGGATTTAAATCAATCCCTATCCCTATTCTTTGCAAATTGTTTGCCGCTATTAAAGTTGTGCCGCTGCCGCAAAAAGGGTCTAAAACCATCATACCTTGCTTTGTAAATAAAGAAATCAACTTCATAATATCTTTTATTAAAAAAGGAGCGGGGTGTTGAAAAGCGTCTTTGTCGTCGGCGCATTTCTCAGACAGCCAAAAACTTTTTGTCAATTTCAGCCATTCCTTGCCCGTCAAATCATTTAATTTATTCCTCTTGTCTTTTTTCCCTTCCATACAATTAAAATCCTTTTGCAAATTTAGACAGCACATCTAAATCTGTTGAGCGCAAAGCAACGGCTCTTTCAATATCGCTGTAAAACATATATTTCCAATTATAAAGTTTGAAATTGTGAGTAAAAAGCGGGTCATTTGTATTTAAAAACTCATCTTTTCTGCCGTCAGGGATTATCATAAATTTTGGAATAGATATATCTGCATTTGAGGCTCTTTGAAGCCCGGACGTAAATTTTGTTGTGTTTTCAACTTCAAAGAGACATTCAATTTTGTTTTCTCTTATCCACAGCATATCTATCATAGAAATTCTCTCGGTTTTGTATTCATCAAGATGTAAAAAATCTATGCCGCTAAAATCTGAAAGTTCAGATAAAAATTTTCCATTGATTTTTTCAGTCTGCTCTCTTTTGCCTATAAAAATCTTAAAGCCTATTTTATGCCCAATGCCTGCAAGATATGAAAGAATTTCAGTGTGTTTTGTAAAGTTGTTTTCTATTTCAAGATAATTGTAAAGCCATTTTCCGCCTGATTTGACAGCGTATTTTTTCAATATTTTGTCTATTGATTTAATGTCGGGGGTCAGCCCGTTAGGATACTTCTGAAAAATATCCCCTAAAACATCGTCAAAACTTACCGATGTTTTTCTGCGGAGTAAAGCAATGATGCTGTCCTCAACTCTGTCAGTCAGCAGTCTGTCGGGATATTTTATATGGTCTTTGGGATTTACAAACCACCAAAAATTGCCCGCTCCATTGTCTTTGTTTTTTTCAACGGTAAAAATCTTCCCTATTTGTTTATCCAAGATACTTTCTACATTCATATCAAAATCTTCTAAATCAAAACCGCCGCTTGAAATTTCAGGCAGAAGCCCGTTAAAGAGAAATTGATAAGGCGTCGGCTCATTTCTTAAAGCGATAATTTCTATAGTTTTTGTGATTACAAAGTGTTCAAATTCTCCTTTGTCTGTATTTAAATCAGCAGACGCCGCTTTAATGCAGCGTATATAAAAATCTGCCGCCGATGTTCCATATGGATTTGCGACATTGGCTTCGCCCGTTCTCCTGTTTTGCTGGTGGATAACTTTTTCAATTCTAAACCCGGAAAGAGCGATAGATTTTAGAAAGGCATTCCAAATTTCAAGTTTTTTATTGTGAAAAGTGAAAACTATTTTCCCGTCTTGTTTTAAAACTCTATAAAGATTTTTAAGAGCAGAAGTGAAGCGCCTTTTATAAATATCAGCGTCAAATATGTTTTTCTTTATGGTAATTTCAGCATTGAAATCAGGGTTATATTTAGCATTGTATTTTTCAAGCCAGTTTAGCCAAATTAGCGATAAATCAAGATATTGAACCAAGCCTCCATATGGAGGGTCTGTCAAAATGAAATCAATGCTGTTTTCAGGGATATAATCAAGCGCCGTATTTATATCAACTATTCCATATTTAATGTCAAAACCCGACATTTTGTTTTTATTTTTAGCGGAGTTTGTGGCATTTAATATTTTCGGCTTTTTCCCAAGATAAGATGTTATTGACGAGAGAGAACTCTCGGCAGATTGCTTTCCAAAACAACTGCTTTGAAAGACCATAATTGGATTCATTTCCATTTGTCTTGCCGCACATAGATAAGCCGAGCGCCCCCAACTTGTAGAAAAATCTCTATTTGCTTCTTTGTGGCGCGGGACAGACATTTTTGAGCATAAATGCAAAGTCTGTATAAAAGCAAAAAGGAGTTGTTTTTTTAGATTATCGTCTGCTAATTGCAAAATCCCGTCAAAAATTGCAGACAATATATACAGATTCCTCTTTGTCCACAGATTTGAAAAATTATTGCCGCCGATTGACTGCAAAAAAGATGCCGAAAAAGACGGCGAATTTGGGAAAGGTTTATTTGGATGCCAAAAAGGAAGGTCTATATCTTTCATTGATTCGGCAATATCTATATCCTCGCTGTCGGGCGGTGCGCTATAACGCAATATTTTATCAGCGCCGCTATTTTTATATGTCTGAGCGCCTATTTCATATATTTTATTTTCATTCCATTTAAAACAGACTATTTCCTCTCTTTCGTTTTTTTTATTGCGAGATTTAGTAAAAAAATATTTTTTATAAATGCCGCTTTCCTTTACATCTGATATTATTTTAACTGCCGCATCAGAAAATGCCCGCCTGTCAAAATCAGAACAAAAAACTTCAATGATAAAAGATGTCAATGGATTTAAATCAAAAGCGAAAGCCTTTCGCCCCGTTTTTACCGCTTCAAAAGCGCTCATTGCGCTGCCTGCAAAAGGGTCTAAATAAATTCCATTTTCAGGCGTATAAGTTTCAATATATTTCCTCCAAATATTGTGAGGCTTCTTGCCCCAATATTTCATAGCGGTATATATTGGCGGACGAACTTCCTCTACTAAAGCGTAATTTATTTCTTTATTAGGCATTTTCCCCTCAAAAACAGTAAAAACAAAATTAGAAATTAAAAGTTATGAATTTGTTTTAAAGACCGCCGAAACGCCTTTGCCTTTTTTGATATTCAATTATGGCGGCTTCTAAATCTTGCCCGTCAAAATCAGGCCACATTTTGTCTGTAAAATAAAGTTCGCTATACGCTGTCTGCCAAAGCAAAAAATTTGAAACTCTCATCTCGCCCGAAGTCCTTATAAGCAAATCCGGGTCGGGCTGACCAGCCGTATATAATAAATCTGAAACAGCGCTCTCCGATAATGCCTCTATATTTTTTTCTTTCAAAACTCTAAATGCGCGCAAAAGTTCTTCTCTTGAACCGTAATTTAACGCTATATTTAATTGCAAACCATCGTTGTTTTTTGTCTTTTCTAAAACATTTTCTATTTCAAATTGAATGTTTTGAGGAAATTTAGACAAATCGCCTAAAATTCTTAACTTCACTTTATTTTCATTGAATTCTTCAAAATCTTTCTTAATAAAGGTCAAAAGCAAATCAAATAAAGAGGAGATTTCTTCCGCAGGTCTTTTCCAATTTTCAGTTGAAAAGGCATATAAACTTAAAACTTCAATTTTAAGTTTGTGGGCGGCTCTAACTATATTTTTTACAGTTTGCACGCCTTGTCTATGCCCGAAAACCCTTGGGAGAAATCTCCGTTTAGCCCATCTTCCGTTTCCGTCCATAATAATTGCTATATGGCGCGGAAAATTATTCTTAAAATCAATAGGACTCAAAATTGTTTAAATCCTTTCTTTAAGAAATTGCGCTGACAGGACAAGCGCTTTCGCAAGCGCCGCAATCAACGCATTTATCGGCTGTCACTTTATACTTGTCGCCGTCTTGAACTATAGCCTCTACCGGGCAAGCCCCGGCGCAACTTCCGCATCCTACGCAAACGCCAGCATCAATAGTCTTTGCCATAATTTTCCTCCATTATTTTATTTATACCCGCATAATCTCTTGTTCTTTAAGAGTTATGCTTTCATCTATTTTCTTAATGTAATCGTCTGTAAGTTTTTGAGCCGATATTTCTTGTTTTTTCCTTTCATCTTCGTTTATTGCTTTGTCTTTCTCGGCTTTTTTTACAGCGTCTATCAAAATACGCCTTTCATTCCTTATTGCGATTTTATAATCCTCAGCGGTTTTGCCTATAGATTTTGCAATTTCTTTCCTTCTGTCTTCTGTGAGAGGCGGGACTGAAATCCTTATAATTTTCCCGTCATTTATAGGCGTCATTCCTATATCTGATTTCAAAATAGCCTTTTCAATGGCGGGCAGTTGAGAAATATCCCAGGGCTTAATTTCTATAGTCCGTCCGTCAGGTATAGATATGCCCGCTATTTGATTTATAGGCAATATGCTTCCATAACTTTCAACTTTTATGCCTTCAACTATGCCGGCATTTGCGCGCCCTGTTCTAACTGAAGCGAGGTCTGCTTTTAATTTGTCTATTGTTTTATTCATAGATTCTTGAGAATTTTTAAAGACAGTTTTTAAATCCATTTTAAACCTCCGGTATTTTTTGATTAGTTTGAAATCAAAGTCCCTATATTTTCGCCGCCTAAAACTTTTTTCAAATTCAATTTTTCATAAAAATTAAAAACGCGTATTGGGATATTGCCGCGGCGGCACATAGCAAAGGCTTCGGCGTCCATTATTTGCAGATTTTTCTCTATCGCTTCGTCAAAAGTCAAATGCCCGTATTTAACCGCTTTTGCATCTTTTTTGGGGTCTGCGCTGTAAACGCCGTCAATTTGAGTGGCTTTTAAAATCAAATCAGCCTTGATTTCTAAAGCCCGCAAAGCCGCTCCCGTATCAGTTGTAAAAAAAGGAGAACCTGTGCCGCCTGCAAAAATAACAATTTTGCCCTCTGTTAGAGATTTGACAACTCTATCGCTGTCAAAATTCTCAGCAAAAACGCTGAAATTATTAGGCGCAAAAACTTCATTTTCTATTGCCGCTTTCTTAAAAGCGTCTTTTAAAGAGAGCGCATTCATCAAAGTGGCAAGCATACCTATTTTGTCGGCATTTACTCTATCTATACTCTTGCCGCCGCCCCGCCATATATTGCCCGCTCCTATCACTACGGCAAGTTCAACGCTATTGTTTTCTAAAGCAGATTTGATTTCAAAAACAACTCTGTTTAAACTTTCAGCGTCTATATTATCTTTCCCAGCC
>JAIRQB010000022.1 GCA_031256695.1 Elusimicrobiota bacterium
ATTTGGCTTTGCCTTTTATTACGGGGACAACGCCTGCGGTCAACCAAAGAATAGATGCCGAAGTCTCTAAACTTTTGTTGCCAATTAAACAAAGTAGAACGGCTGATATGGAAAGCGTCAAAAGCGGCAAGACTTATATTCCAACGCTTTTTTTAATCAAAATCAATGCCGAAATCAGCGCATAAAGATTTAAGATAATCCCAAGTAGGCTCGTCAATAGGCACGCCTTCCGCTAAGTTTTTCTGCCTTGCCTCATATTCTTTCTCGCCGTGAGTATAAATACGCTCTTGCCCTTGCGCTTTTTCACCATTCCTTATATTGCTTAAAATTCCGCCTATATGCTCTTTAATCTCATTAGGATTTCCAAATAAAGACAAACTAAAAGCGGCAAAAAAATGCGCTATACCAGATGTCTTGCCCCTTTGAATATCAACGCTCGCCATACCCAAAGAAAGACCAGAACATAAAAGTTCAACAAGCAGTCCCAATCCATAGCCTTTATGCCCGCCGTTTTCTTCGCCTTCCCCGCCTAAAAATAAATGCCCTCCATATAAAGAACTTGACCAAAACAGTTTTTCAAAAGCAGTGGCATCGGTGGTCCCTTTACCGCTTTCGTCTACAGCCCAGCCTAAAGGCATTGCTTTTTTGCGTCTGTCATAGACTTCAATTTTGCCGTGCGCTACAGTAGTTGTAGCCATATCAAGCATAAAAGTTTTCCCTTTGCCTTCAGGTATAGCAACCGCTATAGGATTTGAGCCTAAAACTCGTTTTTTGCCGTTTACGGCTATGCCGCAAGAGACAGTATTCGTAAAAGACATTCCTATCATATCCTCTTTTGAAATCATTTCAGCCCAATAGCCCGCTATGCCGTAATGGTTTGAATTTCTGATAGAGCAAAAAGCGCTGCCCGTTTTTTTAGCCTTCTTGAGCATTTTCTCTATACTCCAATTAGAAATATATGGTCCAATGCCGCCGCCGCCGTCTACCACAAGAGACGAAGGAGTCTCCCATACAATTTTCGGCTCTATATTAGGTTTGGCAAAATTCTGCTTTAAATTATTGTGATAAAGAAAAAGCCTTGAAACTCCGTGTGATGGAATATTCCTCGCATCAGCCTCTGCTAAAACCAAAGAAGTTATATCTGCTTCTTTTTCTGAATAGCCAAAACCTTTTGTCAAAATATCAAAGACAAGTTTTTTTAAATCGGAATATTGAATTTTTTTCATTTTATTTTCCTTATAAAGCGCCAAAGCGCCGCAGTAAAACAAATCCTCTTAAAATTCGCCTAAAAACAAAGCGTTTAAAACGCCGCTAAATGCAATGTTGATTTTAAAAAAATACGCCGCAGGCATAATATAGACTGACTGCGGCGCGGCAAAACTTCTTTTATTCTTTTATCAAAAGACCCGCTCTTTCTTTTGTAAAAATAATTGTGAAAATAAAAATCGCAAGGCATATAGCCCATTCTGCAAAAATCAAATGAGGTCCTATTCTAAATTGAGGCAAATAAGTCCATATAGCCCAAATAATAACTGAGGCTGTTATCATCCAAAAACCAGCCGCCTTTCTGCAAAGGCTTGGGAAATATATATTTGAAATTATAAGCAAGGTAGGAGCGGCTAAAATTGCCAAAGCGGTTGTCACAACGCTCAAAATGCCTGTGGCAGTCAAAGCCAGACCAAAAGATAAAAGACTTATAAATAAAACTACTACGCGCGAAACTAACATCTCGCCCGCAGGCGTCATCGGCTTCTTATAAATTCTCTTTACAATGTCCTCGTTTGCAAGCGTAGAGCAGCCCATCAAAAGACCTACAGCGGTAGAAATATCGGCAGCCCAAAGAGCCGCTAAAAAAATACCGCCTACAGCCGCAGGCAGTTGAGTGACAATTTGCGGCAAAGCCATAGCGGCATTCTTTAAATTAGGAAATTGCGCCGCCGCCGCTATGCCGAAATAAGAGCATAAAAAGCCGGCAGGCAGTATCAAAATGCCGCCGAGTAAAAATCCTTTTTTAGCGGTGTTTTCATCTTTTGCTGCAAAACCTATTTGCGCTACTGCCTGAATGCTCATAGTCATAGTTATCATTACAAAGATATAGGCTATTACTACAGCAAGACCTAAACCTGATATTGGGTCAAACCAAAAAGTTTGAGTAGGCTCAAAGGCTTGTTTTATTGTCGCAATGCCGCCTGACATAGAAAGAGTTTTAATCAAAGCGACTACTATGCCTATATATATGATGACTACATTTATGACATTGGTAAGCCCGCTAGCCCAATATCCGCCAACTACTGTGATAAAAATAAAAATAGCGGCAGAAGCCATCATACCCGCTTTAAAAGTAAAAATATCAGGCAAAAGCGCCGCCAGAATAGCGCCGCCAGCCACATATTGCATAGCGGTAATGCTTATCATCACTATGAGTTGACTGATTACAGAGGCTACGCGGGTTTTAGAATCAAACATAGTCTCCATCATTTCAGAAACTGTCCTGACTTTCATTTTGCGGAAATGCCCTATTACAAAAAGCCCGGCGCAAATACCGCCTATGCCCCAAGCGCCGTTATACCAGCCCGCAGAAAAACCTTTAGTATAAGCAGTCTGAGCCACGCCTACTGTTGAAGCGCCGCCTACAGCAAGACCTGTTATCATAGCGGCTACAAGAATTACGGGCATATTTCTGCCTGCTAACAAATAATTTAATACTTTACCGCCTTTAGCGGTCCTTTGAATCTTGGTTGAATACCAAGATATTCCAAGCAAAACAGCGGCATACACGGCAAGAATAATGAGTTGAATACTCATTTTTGAGCCTCCTTTTTTAATTTTGAATGCGGATTATACTATTTAAGAAGTTAAGAATTGAAAGTTAAAAGTGAAAAGTTAAAAATTAAGGAAAACGGCAGTATAAAAAAGGCAAAAGCGGGTGGTATGGCGTCTATCAGCGCCACAAGTCCCCGGGTGTCATTGCGGCGGAAGCCGCAATCCATTTTTGTTATAAGGCGTTCACTGCTTTCCGCTGTTTTTTTCAAAGGCAACGGCAACGGCAACGGCAAAGACAACAGGGATTCCCGCTTTCGCGGGAATGACGCCCTGGGTTTGGGCTTTGACGCCACCGATGGTGTCATTGCGTCGGGCGCAAACACATAGCGCGCCGCAATCCGCTAAAGACCCGGTGTCATTGCGGTGGAAGCCGCAATCCATTTTTGTTATAAGATGTTCACTGCTTTCCGCCGTTTTCTTTTCACAGGCAAAGAAAGGCAAAATGGATTCTTGAGTTGCCTTACTACTTGGGATTGCAACTCTTGAGTTGCTTTGCATAATGTTTAGCAACTCCCGCTGGCCCAATAGCGGCTTTCAGCCGCATTGCTGGCGCGAGTATGACAACACTGGGGGCAAACGCTTTGACGCCAGTTCTGGTGTCATTGCCGAGTTGCAAAACCAAGATACAAGACAACTGGAGTTGCCATATATAATTGGAGGCAACTCAAGGAAGCCGCAATCCATTTGTCTTTTTGAAAGACAAACGGCGGAAAGCATGAATCCATTTTAAATTTGAGAATTGAGAATTAAAGGCAATGGCAAAAAGAAAAAGACAGGTATTTTGCAATACCTGTCTTTTTCTTTTTGTATGCGAATTTTAGATTTAAAGACTGGAAACTATCCTTACTTTATAATCTTTCATCAGATTAAAAGTTGTTCCTTGTATACTAATTGTTGTATAAGTATCAGTCATCGTTGCTCCAACAACAGGTGCTGAATCTTGTGGGTATACAACAGTATCAACAGTTCCAATATAATCACTTAATTCATCATTAAAATCAACATTTGGAGGGATGCCTTTAAAAGCGACAGCGCGGCCATTGTTTTTGTCGAGATAATAATCCCCATTAAAGTCATTATTGCTGGCGCCGCTTATAGTCAGTTTTACATATATCTTTCTTGTATCACCTCTATTATACCCAAAAGCCTCCGGCAAGGCATGCACTTCATTGCCGACAATTTTCCACTCTTCATCTACAGTATCGGGAGGAAGCACTAATCCCATTGTTATTGTAATGCCGTCTACTATCTTCTCTCTAATCTCCCTCACTTGAGTTTGCGCCGCAGGAGATTCTGGTCCTCTAGGTCTCTCTTTATTAGATTTTAAAGAAAAACTGAATCTTCCGCTTATGTTTTTATAGTTTATTGTCACATTGATGTCGGCTGTTTCATCTGAATAAAACTCATTGCTGACACTAAAACCCTCTGCAGTCTTTGTAATTTTAGAATTGCGTGAATCAAAGTCAGCGTCGCCATATGTGACGCCGACAGAATCAATATAGTGATAGATAATCATACCGTCCCGCTCACCGCCATTGACTCTTAATGCAAACCCAAAAGTATAAATGGCATTGGTGTCAACAGTTATTGTATCGTTTGTCCCTGACTGTATAGTCTTATCGCCAAAACGCAATTCAACTATTGTAAAAGTTACAGGCACGCCTTGTGCTTCACTTTCTTGCTCGGCAAGTTCTTCTAAATTATCAGCGCTTTCTATAGCCTGTTCTTCTTCTGCCGCTGCTTCTTCAGAAATTC
>JAIRQB010000072.1 GCA_031256695.1 Elusimicrobiota bacterium
TCACTTTGCGGGCGAGTTCAGCAACATCTTTTGCGAGAGCCTTGCTATGCGATACGAGAACCATTCCTATCATTTTATTGCCCCTTAAAAGAATTGACTTGCGCTTTTCAAAAGCATAGCGGAACTTGTAGCGCCTGGGTCCTGATGCCCAATGCTTCTTTCGCCCAAATAACTTGCGCGTCCTTTTTTTGCAAGAAGCGGTATAGTATCTTTCATACCTGTTTCAGCCGCTTCAAAACTTGCTTTTAAAGCGTCGGCAAAAGTTTTGCCTTCAGATTTTGCTTTTTGCAAAGCCTCTAAAGCGGGATATAAAGCGTCAAGCATAGTTTTATCGCCTTTTTGCGCTTTTCCCATCATCACTATACCCGCTATGCCTTTGTCTAAAACCTCAATCCACTCGTCAAGACCAGTCTCATTCTTATTTGCCAAAACCAGCCCGCCTCTCATAAAGAAAGTTCCGTATAAAGGACCGGCTGAACCGCCGACTGATTTTATCAGCGCCATAGAGATGAGTTTGAAAGCGGAGGCTAAATCTGCGGGCGGAGTTTTTTCCCATTGAGACTTTACTGTGTCAAAACCGCGCGCCAAATTTACTCCGTGGTCGCCGTCTCCTATCGCTGAATCTAATTCTGACAAATAGAGTTTTTGCTCGTTATAAATTTTGTCTAAATCAAAAATCCAATTTTTAACGGATTCTATTGTTATCATTATATCCCCCAGCGGATAGCGGCTGTGTGAACAGGAGCGTCCCACAATTTCAAAATATCGGCATTTGCCTTCATCACAGTTATGCTAAAACCCTGCATTTCCAAAGATGTGATATAGTTGCCGACTAAACAACGGACAGTTTTTATGCCTTTCTTTGAAGCAACTTCAACAGCGCGGTTAAATAATAAATAGAGTTCAATGAGAGGAGTGCCACCCATTCCATTTAACATCATTATTATTTCATCGCCGTTTTTAAGAGAAATGTCAGACAAGACAGGCTCTATCATCATATCTACTAATTCATTTGCCGGCTTTATTTTCATTCTCTCGCGTCCCGGTTCGCCGTGTATGCCTACGCCCATTTCTATATCCTCATCGCCTATTTCAAAAATGGGTTTGCCGACAGAAGGCAAAGCGCAAGAAGTTAAAGCCATACCCATAGAGCGTCCATTGTCTTTACAATATTTAGCAAATTTTACAACGGTCTCTAAATTGTCGCCTCTTTCGGCAGATGAACCTATAATTTTTTCCGTCAAAACAGTGCTGCCTACTCCTCTGCGACCCGCTGTATAAAGGCTGTCTTTTACGGCTACATCATCGTCAATAATTATGGACTCAACCTTTATGCCTTCAGAAGCGCAAATATCAGCCGCCATCTGAAAATTCATCACATCGCCCGTATAATTTTTGACAAGATGAAGCACGCCCGCTCCGCCGTTTACTGCTTTTGTAGCGGCTTCCATCTGGTCAGGCGTAGGAGATGTGAAAACAGCGCCGGGACAAGCGGCGTCAAGCATACCAAATCCTACAAGACCGCCGTGCATTGGCTCATGCCCGCTGCCACCGCCGGAAATGACGGCTACTTTGCCTTTTTTAGGCGAATCTTTTCTTGCGATAAAAGCAGGGTCATAATTTATCTTGAGTATATCGCCGTGGGCTTTTTCCATACCTTCCATCGCTTCTTTTACTACATTGTCGGGATTATTGATAAGTTTTTTCATACAGCCTCCTTTATTTATAAGTCCTTCGCTATACATTCAAAAATTCCTTTCGCCCCTTCGGGCGGGAATTTTTGAGGCTTCGGTTCGGCAAAAACTCCACACTGCCCTCGTTTTTGCCTCTTTTTATTTTAGACTGCTACCGCTTTTTTATACAGTTTCGCTATACATTCAAAAATTCCTTTCGCCCATCCGTCGCCGTTTTACTTGTTTTTGCGGGCGGGAATTTTTGAGGCTTTTGCCTACAAGATATTCTTTAAAACTATTGTTTTTTTACGGCTCATCTCGTCTAATGTGCTTAAAACGCCTTCATTGCCTATGCCGCTGTGTTTCCAACCGCCGAAAGGCATTTCAAATGAACGGTAGAAACTTGCGCCGTTGATAATAGCGCCGCCGACTTCAAGTTTAGAAGCGACATAAAAAGCCTGTTTCATATCTTTTGTGATAACGCAGCCGCATAATCCGAAAACGGATTGATTGGCTATTTTTATAGCCTCTTCTATATCGTCAAAACCTATAACTGATATAACGGGTCCAAAGATTTCCATATCTTTGGCAACTTCCATATCAGGCTTTATATCGGTAAGAATAGTAGCCTCATATGAAGCGCCGTTTCTTTTCCCGCCGCAAACTATTTTAGCGCCCGCTTTAACCGTTTTATTGACTTGTTCCTCTACGACTATTGCCGCTTTTTCATCTATTAGACAGCCTATATTTGTCTCTAAATTCATAGGGTCGCCCGGTTTTAACTTTTTGATTTCTTCTGTCATTCTCTTTATAAATTCATCTTTGCGAGAATTGTGGATTAGAAATCTTTTGCTTGCGCAACAGACTTGCCCTGTATTGTAAAGACGTCCCCAAATAGTCTCTTTTACAGCGAGGTCCATATCGCCGTCTTCTAAAAAGATAAAAGCGTCATTTCCACCTAATTCCAACATCACTCGGCTTAAATTTTTTGAGCCTGTAGTCATAGTCTCAATGCCTACTGCCGTAGAGCCGGTGACGCTTATCAAAGAAACTCCTTTATGCGCCGCCAATGCTTGCCCTATCACTTTTCCTTCTCCGTTTAGAACTTGGGCGGCTCCTGGTGTGACGCCTGCTTTTAAAAGCAATCCTGTCAATTTTGTAAGAGTTAAAGGATTGTATGTAGGAGGCTTTATTATTACAGCATTCCCCATAATTAAAGCGCTCGGAACTTTTTGCCCGAATAAATCAACGGGAAAATTAAAAGGAATTATAGCCACTATAACGCCGACGGGCTCGCGGGTTACTATTTGCAGAGTTTTTTCTTGACCCGGTTCAGTCCCAGCCGGTATTGTCTCATCATATAAGTGTTTCGCTCTTTCAACAAAAGAAGGAACTGATATTTGAACATTTGCAATTTCGCCGATAGCCTCTTTTAAAGGCTTTCCCGTCTCTTGGCATAAAAGTTTAGCCAATTCATCTTTTTCTTCTAAAACCAAAGCGGCAAATTTTAAAAGCGTCGCTCCCCTCTCGTGCATAGGTTTTGCCGCCCATTCTTTTTGCGCCTTTAAAGCCTCTTTAACCGCCGTATCTACATCCTCTACCGTAGCAGAAGGTATAGTGTCAATTAGTTTTTTATTATATGGATTTGTAACCTCTATAGTTTTTCCATTTGAGGCATCAACCCATTTACTTCCTATAAGATTTTGCATATTTTTCTCCTGTTTATATTTTGTTTATTTAGAAAAGCCCGTAAAAGACAACATCAAACCGCCGCAAGTATTTGCGGAATGGTCTGCATAGCCATACTCGCCGAAAGTAAAAATTACAATAAAAGGAATATCGCCCGCTTCTTTTAAAATGCTTTTATGAACTTCCGCCATTCTATCAAGGACGGCAAGACGTCTCCCGCCGCAATGCACTAATAAAAATGCCGCAGGCGTTTTACTCATAGCGCTTTTCAAGTTTTTAAGCGTATTGCCCGTAGAAGCAATTAAGCCGTCCGGCGAGCCTTTCATCATAGTCACTGCCGTATTGACAGATAGATTGCTGCCGATATTCATTGATTTATCGTCATTCCCATTCATAGGATGGCGTATAGCCGTCACGCTGCCGATAGGGTCTTTAACGCCTAAAGGCGCAAGTATTGTCTCTACAAGCAAACTGCCGCCTAATAGTTTATCAATAGGTTTTCCGCTCCATTTAGAATATTGTTCCAAAGCGGGAATATTGTTGATTTCTACAAGTTTCCGTCCGTCAATTTTAGTGATTACTCCAACTTTATCCGTTTCCTCATATGCTCCGGTATATTCAGTTTTGCATTCATTGCCGGCATAGAAAAACGCTACAGCGCAGCCGCTTGAAAAAATTTTGTCATTTGCAAATATCTGCCACTTCCCTTCAAGAGTATTGTCTGCGGCGCTGCCGCCGAAAAACGGAACTCTTCCTATTACATCTTCTATTCCTTTTAAATACATCTCTTCTTCGCCGGGATTTGCAACCATATAAAAATAATCCGGCGCCTTATCCATACCTGCATTTTTTAGAGCGTCTTCTGCAATTTGAGCGCCTACCTCGCGCGCATTTGCGCCTTTTTCCCGCCCCGCTACTCCTACTTTTATATCGCCGTCAAAAGCCAAAATGCCGGCATAACCTTTTGCATTGTCAATATACCCATCGGGGACAATTATCGCCCCGCTTGAAGTGCAGCCTACAATAGGAATATTGCCGACAGATGATTTAACGCCTTTTATCAATTCGCCTTGATTTAAAACAACAGACGAAAACAACATACACAATTTTGGAGACAATTCTTTGGCGGCATTCTTTGCCGCTTCCTGTCCGCAAGAGAAACTATCCTCTAAAACGCTGTATCCGACTTTAGATTTCATAAATATCCTCCTTATCTAAATAAAACAATCTTTACTGCCAAACCGCTTCCTAAACAAAAAACAGCCCGCAAAATTGCCGAACTATTTTTTCTTTCCCTTTTGTTTATTCTTGGCATTTTTCTTAATAGATTTTGATTTTGAGACAGGCAATAATGCTTTTTTGTTAAATGCTTTCTTTTTATTGTTTTTTGCGCCTGAAGGAGAAATACCTTTATATTTTTTAACAAGCGCAGTTTCCCCGCCTATATTTCTGAATTTACCGCTGATGACAACTTTTGAAATTTTAGAGCCTTTTTTGGTTTTAATATTGAAATCTTTAGGCGAGACTTTTCCTTTGACAAAGGTCTTGGCAGTTTTGACAGCCTCGCTAATAAGCGTTTTTTTCGCTTTATTGTTTAGACTTTTGCCGTCTTTGGATAAATACTTTTTTATTCCGCCTAATTTCAATTTAAGACCTTTATCGGCAAAATTGCCTTTAACAAGAACAGCGGGAACTTTAGAGACGCCGTTTTTAAACATTGTAGTTGCAACTTTAAAATCTTTAGCCATCACTTTCCCTTTTACAAGCCGCTTTGCCAACTTAACAGCCGCCTTGACGGCATTTTTGAGTTCTTTTTTCGGCGCTTTGTCTGCAACAGTATAAACTGTTCCTGTTTTGTTTGCGGCTGATTTTATCTTGTCTTTTGAGGCTGTTTCGCTTTTTTGCAAGTTTTTAGTTGCAATCCATTTCGCTTCGGTCCCTAATATATCTTCAACAACAACATCGCCTATTTTGGCGGGCGCATTTAAAGTTAAACCGTCTAAAAGCGTCATCGCCTCAAAGATTTTTTCTTTCGGTATATCTCTATCCGTCTTTACTGAAACTCTCGGATAATTAGAGCCTTTGATAATTGCTGTTGAAGTAATCACCCTTGTGGGATTTGTCAATTCTTTTTTGCCGTAGGCTTCTCCGCGCTCGCAAGAATTGCCCGTGACAGAAAAATTATTATTTGGGTCAACTTGTAAATGACAGCCTTTCGGGCAAACTATGCAAATCAATTCAGTGACGCCGTCCTCTCTTGTCACTCTCGTTTTTGAAGCGCTGTCGTCTGCGGATATTTTTGTCCCGGCAACAGATATTTCAATCTCGGCGCTATAATCTAATTTGTCTAAAAGAACTTTCGGCAAAGTAATCTTTTCCATCTCGCCGGGCGCTAAATGTTCTCTTTTAAAACTCGCTATCAAATTGCCGCCGCTTTTTACTTCTATCTGAGCCTCTTTATAAATAGCGCGGGTTCTGAAAAAGACCTCTGTTGCATTTTCAACATTGTCCATTCTTATATTTTGAGGCACTGTATAGCCTATCCCATCGCCGTTTTTAAGATGCAATTCTTTTAGAGTTTTTCCATTGCCTGCAAAAAGTTGTCTTGCGGCTTCCGCTATGTCTAAAACTCCGCGGACGGCGTATTTTGCAGCGGCAGCCCCAGCCTTCATACTCTCAGCGCTCACAAAATCAACAAGGTCGTGGACGTGGCAGACATTTCCGCAAGCAAAAACGCCTTCCATACTTGTCTCCATATTTTCATAAACAATAGGTCCATTAGTCCTTTTATCTATTTCTATGCCGGCTTGGCGCGAAAGTTCATTTTCAGGTATTAAACCGACAGAAAGCAAAACGGTGTCGCAATCAAGAGTGAAGGCTGTTCCTTCAATAGGCATCATCTGCTCGTCAACTTTCTGTATTGTCACCTGCTCTACCCTCTTATCGCCTTTTATATCAGTAATCGTATGTGATAAATGAAGCGGTATATTGTAATCGTCTAAACATTGGACAATATTCCTTGTAAGCCCGCCTGAATAAGGCATTACTTCATAAACTCCTAAAACTTGAGCGCCTTCCAAAGTGAGCCTGCGAGCCATAATAAGACCAATGTCGCCTGAGCCTAAAATCACTACTTTTTGCCCGACTTTAAAACCTTCTATATTCATATATAGTTGAGCGGCGCCTGCTGTAAAAATACCTGAAGGGCGCGTCCCAGGTATGCCGATTGCTCCCCTTGTGCGCTCGCGGCAGCCCATAGCCAAAACTATAGCCCTGCCGTAAATCTGCCTATAACCAAATTTTGAGTTTATAAAACAGACTTCTTTATGTTTTGTGACTTCTAAAACCATAGAGCCGGTGAGAATTTCAATAGGAGTATTTAAGACTTCATCTATAAATCTTTGGGCATATTCCGGTCCCGTAAGTTCTTGCTTAAAATAATGGAGACCAAAGCCATTGTGAATGCATTGATTTAAAATACCGCCTAAATCATTTTGCCGCTCTAAAAGCAAAACATCTTTTGCGCCGTTTTGATATGCAGAAAGAGCCGCCGCAAGCCCCGCAGGACCGCCCCCAACCACTATTACATCATAATTGTCTTTTAACTTTTCCATTAGAGGCTGCCCTCCTTTTCATTTTTTGTTTTGCCCGTGATTATATACATATCCGCCCTGTCCAAAGGAATATCATTTTCTTTGATTTGAAGTTCGCGCGATATAAGCGCTTGAACGCGGGGACCGCAAAAACCGCCCTGACAACGCCCCATACCGCTTGAACAGCGTCTTTTTACAGCGTCTAAAGAATGAGGCGGCAATGGACGTCTTAAAGCATCAACAATTTCCCCTTCTGTTATAGTTTGGCATCTGCAAATTATTGTTCCGTAAAGCGGATTTTTCTTTATGAGAGTCTCTTTTTCTTTTGCCTCTAAATGTTTAAAACGGACTACCTTTCTCTTTGAGACAAATTTTGGATTTGCTTCAAATTTCAAGTCTTTCTTTTTCTTGAGCGCTGAAACTATATCTTTGGCTATTGCAGGCGCAGAAGTAAGACCGGGCGACTTAATAGCGGCAATATTGAAAAAACCGCTGACTTTATCTGATTCGCCTACTATAAAATCCTCAAGCCCCGCATCAGCCCTTATGCCTGCAAAATTTCTAATTGAGGCTCTCACATTGACATTAGGAATAAGCCTCATAGCGCCTTTTTTGACGCCGGCAAGACCTGCCGCTGTGCATTCATTATGACCTCTTTCTACACTCTTGCTGTCTGGTCCAACAATCACATTGCCGTGAATTGTAGGGGATACTAAAATCCCTTTCCCTAATGCTGAAGGACAGGGAAAAACTGTGGTATTTACTATGCCGCTCTCTGTCGTATCTAATAAAAAGTATTCTCCGCTTTTGGAGTGAATTTCAAAAAACTTATCCTCAATCATCTGACTGACAAGGTCTGAACTTGTCCCAGCGGCATTGATTACATATTTACTCTCAATCTCGCCGTTTGAAGTTTCTAAAATAAAATAATCCTTTTCTTTCTTTATGCTTTTAACTTCTGCATTTAATTGAACTTTTGCCCCTCCCTTGACTGCGCATTCGGCTTGGGCTATGGCAAGTTCCCAAGGCGATATAATGCCTGCGCTTGGAGCATATAAAGCGCAAAGAGCCTCTCTGCTTAAATTCGGCTCCATTTCAAACATTTCATCTCTCTCAATAATTCTAAGACCTTTAACCCCGTTGGCTATGCCTTTTTCTAAAAGTTTTTCTATAGTTTTTCTGTCTGTTTCATCAAAACCTACCACTAAAGAACCTATTCTCTTAAATAAAACATCTAAATCAACGCACATTTTTTGTATTAAAGCATTGCCTAAAACATTGTATTTAGCCATTTTTGTATTAGGCTCTGGGTCATAACCCGCGTGAACTATCGCTGTATTTGCTTTAGTAGAGCCAATGGCTATATCATTTTCCTTTTCTAACAATAAGACTTTTGTTTTATATCTGCTGAGTTCATATAGAAGAGAACAACCGCAAATGCCGCCGCCGATTATCACGATATCTTCCATAGCCTTCTCCTTTTAGTTTATATGTCCTTCGCGCTCTACATTCAAAAATTCTTTTCGCTCATTGCGTATCTGTTTTTCTTGGTTTTACAGGAACTATGACATAAACGCCTTAAAAAAAACTCCGTCCCTTTTACAAGGGACGGAGTTTTAAATTTTTACTTTTGTTTTTCCCAGCCTAAAGAGCGGTTGACCGCTTCTTTCCAGCCGCTTAGCAACTTAGAGCGGACATCGTCTTTAATTGTTGACTTAAACACTTTGTCCACAGCGACATTTTGCAAAATGTCTTTTTTGTCTTTGTAAAAGCCTACAGCAAGACCTGCTAAATAAACAGCGCCTAAAGCCGTGCTTTCAACTACTTTCGGACGAACAACATCTACATTTAGAACATCGGCTTGAAATTGCATTAAGAAATTATTAGCGGATGCTCCTCCGTCAACTCTCATCTCTTTTATAGCGGCTTCTGCATCTTTGCCCATAGCGGTTACAACATCTGCGCTTTGATAGGCAAGAGATTCAACTGTCGCTCTTATAAAATGCTCTTTTGATACTCCGCGCGTTAGCCCTACTATTATGCCGCGGGCATATTGGTCCCAATAAGGCGCTCCAAGACCTACAAAAGCGGGGACTACATAAACGCCATTGCTGTCTGATACTTTATTGGCATAACTTTCAGTAAAAGAGGCATTGTCTATCATTCTAAGACCATCGCGCAGCCATTGAATTGCAGCGCCTGCTATAAAGACGCTTCCTTCAAGAGCATATTCAACTTTGCCGTCTAAACCCCAAGCAATAGTTGTAAGCAAGCCGTTTTTAGAAGTTACGGCTTTAGTGCCTGTATTCATCAAAATAAAACAACCCGTCCCGTAAGTGTTTTTGACCATTCCTGTTTCAAAACAGCATTGACCAAATAAAGCGGCTTGTTGGTCGCCCGCCATACCGGCAATAGGAACTTCTCCGCCTATATGCTCTGACGCTGTAGTTCCATAAACGCAACTTGACGGTTTTGCTTCAGGCAACATACATTTTGGGATATTTAACTCTTTCAAAATCTCATCGTCCCACTCTAATTTATGGATATTAAATAGGAGTGTGCGCGAAGCATTGCTGTAATCTGTCACGTGAACTTTGCCGTTTGTGAGTTTCCAAACGAGCCAAGTATCTATAGTGCCGAAAAGCAATTCGCCGGCTTCTGCTCTTTTTCTGGCTCCGGGGACATTTTCCAAAATCCAGCGGACTTTAGTGCCTGAAAAGTAAGCGTCAACTACAAGACCTGTCTTTTCTTTGATGACTTTGTCAAAGCCTTTTGCTTTTAGGGAATCGCAATAATCGGCAGTCCTGCGGCATTGCCATACTATAGCGTTATAGACGGGCTCGCCCGTCTTTTTGTCCCATACCACTGTTGTTTCTCTTTGATTGGTGATGCCGATTGCTGCAATGTCATTTGGAGAGAGGTTAAAACGCGTTCTTGCTTGGGTGAGAACTGCCAACTGGGTTGACCAAATTTCCATAGGGTCGTGTTCTACCCAGCCTGCTTGAGGGTAAATCTGCTTAAACTCCTGCTGCGCCACGCTCAAAATATTCCCTTGTTTGTCAAAAACAATGGAACGAGAGCTCGTTGTGCCTTGGTCTAAAGCCACTAAATACTTGCTCATACTTAACTACCTCCTTTGATAAATTGAACGGCAATTATTATGAAATTTTTATAAAAAAACTGATTTTATTTGTGAAATGTATCAAAGGTAATGACGGCGTATTATAATCTTTGAGAATTTTCTGTCAAATAATGCATTTTTCCCCTAAATTCCCATAAAAATGCCCAAAAACAGCGCTGAAAACGCAAAAAAGAGAGCAAAATTGCATAAATAACCTCAAATCAATAGAAAACCCGCTTTTCTATATAAAAAAACTGCCTAAAATGCCTCATTTTTTCTCCCCCAGCAATAAAATTGCGCCTTTCTCATTAAATACAAGACTTCTTTCGCTTCAAACCTTGAAGAAATTGATGGAAGTTCTCTTGAAAATCTAAAAAACCGTTTAAAAAGAGGTGATTTTTATGATTTTGAAAATTATTCTGTTTATTTGCCTTGTTTTTATCTTGTTTGAGGAAAGCGGCGCTTATATATCTCTGAATTCAAATAAAAAATTTATGACGGCAATTAGTTCTAATACCAACGCTTCTCAAACAAAGAAAATATCTGCTGAAAGAACTGAAAATATAGGAATTTCATACCGGGAAACAAAAAAATCTGTAAACAGGAGGCGGGCAAAATGAGGATTTATTCTTTTTTAATCAGTTGTTTTTGTTTTTTGAGTTTTGGGGGTTTCGGCGCTCAAAAGGTCTATGGGAATACTGTTTATGATGGCGGGACAATCAATATAAATACTGCTATTACTAGTTCTAATTTTACTTTGAATGGGGCAAATGGTCAGGCGGGGAATGATGGTGTTATTAACACTAATAATTGGGCGAGACAACCAGGAACAGCGGGAGGCGCGGGAGGCATATCTGCGACAGGCAGTTCTTTTAATTGGGGTTCAAGCGGAGCAGGCGGCAATGGCGGCGCAGGAGGAGCAGGCGGAGACGGCGCTTCAAACGGTTATGGCGGGGGAGGGGGCGGAGGAGGCGGGTCTGGGGGAGTAGGCGCATTAGGCGGCGTTTTTGCTTTTAATATGGGCACTGTTCAATTCGGCAATACTTTCAGTATGTCAAACAATAAAGTTAAAGGCGGCGCAGGAAGCAATGGCGGAGCAGGCGGTAATAGTTATAGAACTTTTGGGGTCTATGGCAATGCAGGCGGAGCAGGCGGAGCGGCAAGTTCAGCGGGCGGCGCGATAGCCGCTTATAACACTATCTTTATAATGCTATCTAATGTGACTTTCAATAGAAATACGGCAATAGGCGGTTATGGCGGGGCGGTAGCAATGAGTGGCGGAAAAATGACTTTGCAATCAGCGGGAAATTTCACATATAACAGCGCCGCTTCGGGCGGGGCTTTTGCGATAAATAGCGCTCAACTTGAATTTCAATCTGATATATCATTTACAAATAATTCTGCTATATCAGGC